>JAQWFD010000022.1 GCA_028704555.1 Desulfobacterales bacterium | reverse complement strand
TTTTGTGTAATTCAATAAGGTAGAAAAATATAGTAAAGCAAATGTTTCGTAATATGATAAAGTATGGCATTAATTCAGATGTAACCATCTGATATAATAAAACCCAACCGTTATTTGGGTTCATAGGAAATTCCATATTCTCTTTGATCTGAATCGGTTGGTACTGGTCATTTTCAGGTATCAGGGAGATGCTGCCTTTTACGATACGGATCCGTTTGACCGTCAGTTCCCCGTCAATAACGGCTATGACCACCTTTTTATCGACAGGTTCGATGGCCCGGTCGACAATCAGGATGTCTCCGGCGTGGATGCCGGCATTGATCATGGAATCGCCCGTGACCCTCACAAAGAAAGTGGCGGCCGGGTGTTTGATCAGGTGCCGGTTCAGGTCCAGTCTGCCTTCGATGTAATCTTCGGCCGGAGAGGGAAACCCCGCGGCTACCGGTACCATGAACAGCGGACGCTTGCAGACGGTGGATGTGTCAGGGACGTAGACAGTCTCTGCAGTGGTAATCATAAATGGTCTAACTCCTGAAAACGGGTGATCGTGAAGCGGTCCGGTCCGGACGGCGCGCTCATCAATCCGCTGTCTCGGATATGATATCATTTTCGATTGCTTTGACCATGGCTTTTCCGGTTTCATAGGCTTCGGCAAGATAGTCCGGGTGCTCCAGCACATCTTTTTCAAGATCAAGGCCCCGGTAGAGCAGGGACTTCCACAGACAGGTATCCCAGACGTCGAAGAAATATCTGATCGTGAGCAGTACGCCGTCAAAAAGTTTTTTGCCTTTCGTGGCGCCGGCAGATATGAAAAGGCCTTTACGCCTGGGCGTCCACTGGCCAAAGACGGTTTGATCAATCCGGTATTTTTTTACCCACAGGGACTGGCACCGGTCGATAAACATCTTGGCATGGGCGCTGACCGAATAGAAGAACACGGGTGAGGCCAGCATGATTCCCTGCGCCGCGGTGATCTTTTGCTCGATCTGCTGGAAATCATCCTGAATGGCGCAGCGGCCATTTTCCCTGCATGCGTAAATTTCAAGGCAGGGCGATATCTTCAGATCCCGAAGAACGACTTCGTCAACATGCGCGCCGGCATCTCTGGCCCCCCGGACCGCATGCTGCAGCAGGGTGGCGGTGTTGCCTTTGCGTCTGGGGCTTCCGTAAACCGCTGTAATACGAATCATCCGACCCTCCCTCATCCGTCCGGAAAATCTAAAAATGACGGTTGCGTAACATGTTTCCGTGGGGTTTGATATATCTGAATGCAGCTGATAGCTGATTTTAAAAAAACGGGCTTGATCATATTTTCGTACGCGTCGCTGCGGCGTCTCGCGCGTTTCCGGCGTACGACACTGCACGATCCGGGTAAAAGATGCCGGGGCAATGTGAAGATATGATCAAGCCCAAAAAAACAAAAAAGTTGACTGTTTTTTGTTTTAACGTTTTTTAACCCTTAACCCTCAGTGCCTGAAGCTTCTCTGGCCCGTATACACCATGGTGACACCGGCTTCGTTGCATGCTTCGATGGACTGGTAGTCATTCAGGGACCCGCCCGGCTGGATGATTGATGTAACGCCTTCCCGGATTCCGACATCCACCCCGTCACGGAAGGGGAAAAATGCATCGCTGACCATGGCCGAGCCGATGAGTCCGCCTTTTTCCAGGGCCACCCGGTTGTCGATTTCCGCTTTTTTGTCCGGATCGTTCAGGTCATTGTAAGCGACGCCGTGCAGTTCAAAGCAGTAGCGGTCTGCCAGTTTCCGGTAGGCTTTGTCTCTTGCAATTTCCGCCACACCGACCCGGTCCTGCTCTCCGGTTCCGATGCCGACGGTGACCGAGTCTTTGACATAAATTACGGAATTGGATGTGACGCCGGCTTCAACCAGCCAGCCGAAAAGCATGTCGTCATATTCCTGATCGGTCGGCTGCCGGTTGATCCGGTATCGGGCGTTCTTGTAGTCACATTCGGCCGGTTTGAGGTCTTTTCTGGTCCGGGTGGTGGGGACAAACGACCACTGGGCAATGATTCCACCGTCAATCAGACTTTTGAAGTCCACAAACCGCTTGCCGACAAAGTCCTGCAGTCGGTTGATATTGCCGATACGGATCACTCTCAGATTTTTTTTCTTTGCGAACATATCCAGCACGCCATCTTCAAAATCAGGCGCTACGACCACTTCGGCATACTGTTTGATAATGGCCCCGGCTGTGGTTTTGTCAACCGGACGGTTCAGGGCGATACATCCGCCGAAGGCGGCAATCCGGTCAGCCATGTAGGCTTTGCCGTAGGCCGCTGCCAGGGAATCTGCACGGGCAACGCCGCAGGGGTTGTTATGTTTGACAATCGCCACGGTGGGTTTGTCCGTAAAATAGCGTAAAATATTGAGGGCGTTGTCCGCATCGGTCAGGTTGGTTTTGCCCGGATGTTTGCCGGACTGCAGCAGCTCGACATCTGAAGCCAGGTACTGGCCCGGCTGTATGGTTTCGGTTTGCCCCAGAACGAGGTTGCCGTTTACCAGTTTGTACAATGCGGCTTCCTGCCCCGGATTTTCGCCGTACCTGAGCCCTTTTTGGACACCGTCAATGGTCCACAGTCCTTTTTCATAAAACAGCGTCTGCCGATTGTCTTTATCGACAAAGCTGATTTCCATCCGGGACGGAAAGTGATCATCCATAATGGTTTTATACATTTTTTTAAGATCTTCAGCCATGTGTTATCTCCCTTAAAGCCGTTACAGCCGTTTGTTTTTTAAGATACGCTTATCTTACACTTTTTTCAGCGGTTATAACAACCGCTTACCTCTTCAAACGCCACATCTGTCAGATAATCAGCGATGGCGCGATCGTAGGCGGCGGTATGATCAAAGGCTTTTCGGGCAAGCCGGAAGCGGAGTTCAAGGGAGGTCATGCCGGCGGCGGCCTTCATTTCCGAAATGATCATGTCATAATCAGAGGGGTCGACCACCGCCGCTACTCTGAGAAAATTTTTTGCAGAGGCCCGGATCATGCACGGGCCGCCGATATCGATATTGCCACGGGCCTGTTCGGCGGTAACGTCTGGCCTGGCGATCGTTTCCCGGAACGGATACAGGTTGACAACCACCATGTCGATAGGAACCGAAAGTGTCCGGTTCAGGTCCTGCCGGTGGGCGTCATTATACGTTTCGGTCAGCAGCCCGAGATAGATTTTAAAGTCCAGCGTCTTGACCAGTCCCCCCTGGGTTTCCGGCTGTCCGGTATAGTCCGGCACCTGGGTCAGACATGCATCGGCCGCATCGCCTAAAAAGCCTTTGATTCGGGTGTATGTGCCACCGGTTGAAAAAAATTTCATTTTCGGATTGATCGCCAGCAGCTGCGGTATCAGCGTTTCAAGGCCGGTTTTGTCCGAGACGCTCACCAGTACGCGGTTGACCATTACGCGTTCGTCAATTTTATCAACAATGTTAATGCTCATGATAGCTATCGGATCCCTTCATATTCTTTTAAAAATCGGTTGAAAAATGCTTCCATGAATTCGTGTCGCTCATCTGCCAGTTTCCGGCCTTCCCGTGTCAATATGCGGTTTTTGATGTTGCATAATTTTACTTTAAATTCCCTGTAGCCGGTATCATCTGCCGAATAGGCCCGCGCATCTTCCGGAGGGATGTCCGGATTGTGAAGCTTTGCCCCGATCTCACCGGCAAACAGATACGCCCGGGCGACGCCGATGGCGCCGATGGAATCCAGCTTGTCCGCGTCAAACAGCACTTTTGCCTCCGTCGTCTCCGGAGCGTGGCTGCCGCGGAACCGGTGGGACCGGATGCAGTGGATGATGTTCAACTTTTGTTCCTTGGAAAGCGCAAGCCGCCGGATCAGGGGCCATGCCATTTGAGCGCCCTTGTCGGCATGACATACGGCGCCTTCAGACCGATCCTGATAACAGCGGCCGATATCATGAAGGTAGGCGGCAATCATGAGGGTGTCCATATCTGCCGCTTCGGCCGGGCCGATATGCTCACACAGGCGGCATACCCTGAGGGTATGGTCCCAGTCGTGGCTCCCGCGGGCCCCTTCAAACAGCCGGCTGGCAATCGTCTTGATCTGATCGAGAGGAGGTTTCGAATCGGCTTCAGGCATATGGCCTGTTTCGACGCACCCCTCCGTGCCGCTGTCTGCCGGTCGGGTTATGGCATTATCGGCCGGATTCATGGTGAGCGTTTTCCTGTCATGGATTCGATATCGCTTTGAGATTGAATTTCTTTGCCTTTACGTCTCATCGGGCTTTCTCCCGACCATTGTCCATTCTGTTGTAAATCTCTTTTCATACCATATTTGACGGGGTTGTAAACCCTAACATCAAGGCGAACTATATTTTTCGGGTATGATTATTGATCGCCATGGAGATCAGTGTTCCACGGGCGTTTTGACTTGATTGACAAGGGTGGTCGCAAAGCCGCTGCCAAATTCACAGAAAACTTTTTCTGCAATATGGTAGCCCGGGAACAGCGGGGTTGCAGCGGGTCGAGATTGAAGGCTTGCCGGGGTCATGTTCGTTGTCAGGATCAGGGAAAACTTTTTCGGATGAAAAAATGAGATAACCTTACGGCCAATGGATGAATAATCGGTTTCCATAATATTGGTTTCAAAGCTGGCATAAGAACCTTGCGGCTGCGGTGTGACATGAACCGTAAAATAACAGTCGTTGTGAATCGCATTGAGTGAATAGCCGAACGGAGAGAAAAAATAGCTGTCGGTAACCATGTCGGGATAAAGCTGTTTTAGTATCGACGTTTTTTCAGTCTGGCAGCCGGAGGACACGGGTTGAGCTGAAAAAATGTTTTCCAGGCGGGGATCGATATCGCTCATCAGGAGTTGAAACGTCGAATCCCGGCCGTCGAGGTTGCGGGTCCGGCAAGAATGAAACAGGTGGATATGGTCACTGTCGGCCGGTCCGATCCGGTAGCGGCTGCCCGGAGAATAAAACTGTAAAAAGGCGGCATCGTCTTTAAAATCATAGGGCTGCTGATGAGGATACATCATATTTTTCCGTTCATAGAATAGAAAATCGATATTCCGGCGGTCGACGAATCGGAAAATTTCAGGCAGAGAAGCGGTCAGGGTGGTTCTCCCGCACGTAATCATCCGTATCCGGTTTTCCCAGACAAAAAGGCCGGATTCGGACAGCAGCCAGGCATCCATGCATGAATTTGAAATTTTGCTGAGAATATCGGCTCCGCTGGCCCTGACAACCCTGTTCCACCGCTGGTCCAGATTGCAGCGCAATCCCTCTTGAGGCTTGCGAAGAATGATCTCGAGTTTTTTTTCATGCCCTTCGAATAGATGTGTCATTTGGATGCGTCATCAGTGGTTATGATTTTTTCCGGTTTTCGAAAACAATCCGTATACGGCCGGTGCCGACGGCCGCAGGATGCTTAAATTAAAATTTTTTGTTATTCCAAATGCATAACCGATTCCCATCGCTGATACTCCGTGTCGACCGGCAGCCCTCTGGCTTCCAGGATGGAAATAATGCCTTTCTGGTTAAATCTCAGATACGGATTGATGTTTAATTCGTCATGCAGCGTTGAATACACATTCGCTGGATTATATGTGCGCAGAAAATGGTCAATAGCTGAATTGTCCGGTTCGAGTTGCTTTGCAAAGTGCATGGCATTTTTGACATAATCATGCCCGGCATATACCCGGGTGTCTTCCGGCAATGACATCAGTCGCTTGATGGAGTCATAAAATCCTTTCAGGTCGCCGGTAAAGCAGTTACCCACCGTGCCGTTGAACAGCGTGTCTCCGGTAATTAAAAAACTGTCGATATGGAAGCAGATCGAATCGTGCGTGTGCCCGGGGGTCGGATAGATGTGGACTGGATGTCCTTCCCATTCGATGGCCGGCAGTCTGACTATTTCTTCTGCCGGTATGAATCTGGCACCGGATGCCTTGAGAACGGCTGCATTGCCGGACGTGTGGTCCGTGTGGCTGTGCGTATTGGTGACATAGTTCAGTTCAAGGCCATGGTGCTTGATATAAGAAAGGATCGATTGAACAGCGCCGGCATCTATCGCCATAGCAAAACGTTGGTTATGAATGAGATAACCAAAATTGTCTGACGAATATCGAAATTGTCTGATCGCTATCATTTCTGGTTTTCCCCCCCGTGCGCTTGATTGATTGAAACCGCCTTAAAAATATCCTGCATGCCGGATGGATTGGTTGAAATTGAAATTCAGCGGTTTTCAGGCTGCCGATTTTGCATGTCAGGGAGTCGAAAGCGATACATATCCGGCAGTGTCAGGGGCTATTGTTTCTGTGCACCTGGCATAGGCCAGATGAATGCTGGAAAAAACAGTACCAGCTCCCATGGCTTGTTGTCAAGGAATGCTCAAGAGGCTCATCTTTTTGCGGATGGTGCGAGACCGGACCCCACAAGGCACCACAATGCTAACTAGTATAAAATAATAATATTTTTCTTGACAGGTATTTGAAAATATACTCTTATATCAAACTAGGTGGCACATAGTGGGGATTATGGACAATATGTTTCGAGGATGCTCCTTTCACACAATAGATGACAAAAGCCGTATTATCGTTCCGGCAAGATTCCGGGATGTATTGAAAGGTAACGGTTTTTCAAATTCCATCATGGTATCCAAAATGGATTTGTGTCTGGTTGCCTATTCGCTCGAGGAATGGAGCAACATTGAAAAGAGAATACTGTCCATGGCCGAAAAAAGTGATATGATGCGTCGTTTCAGAAGAGTGTTTCTGGGTGGCGCGGTTGAATGTACCTTTGATAAACAGGGTCGGATTCTGATTCCTCCGTTTTTAAAGACATATGCCCAGCTGGGAAAAGACGCCGTGCTTGTCGGCGTTCTGGATCATTTTGAGATCTGGTCCCGGGATAACTGGGATAAGGAAAATGAATTTCTGGAAGAAGATATGAGAAAGGAGGAGGTCAGAAACGAAATAACACAACTGGGACTTTGATTTTATGATATACCGACATGTTTCGGTGATGCCAAATGAGGTGGTCAATTACCTCAACTGCCGTCCGGGTAAAATTTATGTTGACTGCACGTTGGGCGGGGCCGGTCACGCCAGGAAAATATTGGAGCGCATTTCCCCTGACGGTATCCTGATCGGAATCGATCAGGACATGGATGCCATTGAAAATGCCGAAAAAATATTGAAGCCATACTCATCAAACATTCATCTGCTTCATGACAACTTTACAAGTCTTCCCCGTATTTTATCTCAACTTTTCATTGATGCCGTTGACGGTATTGTTCTCGATCTCGGTCTGTCGTTACACCACATAGAAGGAAGTGGAAGAGGATTCAGCTTCCGAAAAGATGAGCCTCTGGATATGCGTATGGATATTCAAACTGATGTGACGGCTGAAGACCTGGTGAACACCCTTGAAGAGGATGAGCTGAGCAACATATTTTTTCGTTACGGTGAAGAACGCTGGGCGAGGAGGATTGCCCGCCGGATTGTAAAAGAACGAATTACGGGACGGATCCGTACCAGCCGTCAGCTGACTCAGATCGTATGCGATTCGATTCCTGTAAAAGCGCAGATGACCCGGCGTATCCATCCGGCCACCCGGGTATTTATGGCGCTCAGAATTGCAGTGAACAGAGAGCTTGAGCGGATCGATGATTTCATGAGTCATGTGGCGGAACTGTTGAATCCTGAAGGCCGTCTCTGTGTGCTGACGTTTCACTCACTTGAAGACCGCATTGTCAAACACCGAATCAGGGACCTTGAAAAAGGCTGTACCTGTCCTCCTGATTTTCCGGTGTGCATGTGTGGCAATCGGCCACAGGTTCGCCGATTGACCCGAAAGCCATTGATACCCTCTGCGGCTGAAATCGCCGATAACCCCATGGCCAGAAGCGCAAAACTCAGAGTGATGGAAAAGCTGTAATCGGGCCATTGGAACTTGATGGGCAGTCTGGGAGCTGAACCTGTGAATCAAAAGAAAAAAATGTATAATCGAAATCCGAAACTGACCGCTGTATGGATGCTGATTATGGTTGTTTTTCTCGGGGAGTTGTTCTGTTACGCCTGGTGCCGGGTTCAGTGTATCCGGATCGGATATGAGATTACAAAAGAATCTCAGCAATGTGAGAAACTGATCAGGCGGCAGAAAAATTTGAAAATTGAGCTGGCGCGTTTAAAATCACCGAACCGGATTGCCCGGATTGCTTCGAAACAGCTCGGGTTGGTTATGCCTACCGCAGAGAATATGATTGTGATTCCATGAAGCCTGTTCAAAAAAAACAGTTGAAATCAAGAATCAATGTGGTGGCGCTGGTCTTTGCCGCTTTGTTTGCCGTTATTGGCGCCAGGGCCGGTTACCTGCAGATTTACAGGGCATCGTGGCTTTTGGGTGAGGCCGAACAGCAATATGAAAAGTCTGTGACGGCTTATGGAAAACGTGGTAGCATTTTTGACGCCAGACACAGAGAAATGGCTGTCACCATTGACGGCACATCGATCGGGGCATATCCCGGTAAAATCGGCCATGCGTCGGAAGCTGCCGCTGTGCTTTCCAAAACGTTACAGATTGGCAGAAAGTCGCTGGAACGGGAACTGTCATCGAAACGGGCGTTTGTATGGGTAAAACGGCAGGCGACGCCCAAGGAAGCCGCAAAGGTCGCGGAACTGAATCTTGAGGGTGTCGAGTTCGTTTCCGAACACAGCCGGTTTTATCCCAATACGATGCTTGCGGCACAGATATTGGGTTTTTCCGGCATCGATGGCCATGGCCTGGAAGGCATTGAATTCAGTTACGACAGTTACCTGAAAGGAGATGCCGGGAAAATTCCGGTGCTGGCCGATGCATTTGGGCATATATTTAATACTGAAAACCGGAATCAGGATGTGGGGGGCAGCAACCTGATTCTGACCATTGACCGCACGGTTCAGTTCATTGTCGAATCGGCTTTGAAGGATGCGGTGGATGAGTTTTCCGCAAAATCCGGAATGGCCATTGTCATGGTTCCGCAGACGGGGGCCGTTCTGGCGCTGGCAAATTATCCGTTTTTCAACCCGAATGCGTTTGGTAAATTCGAAAAGCAAACCTGGAGGAATCGAGCCATAACCGATCCGTTTGAACCCGGCTCCACCATGAAAATATTCAGTGCGGCTGCGGCGCTGGAGGGCGGCCAGTGCGCGTCGGGTACCATCTTTTTTTGTGAAAACGGCGCCTACCGGATTGGGACAAATGTGGTTCATGACACGCATGCTTACGGCTGGCTGTCACTGCAGCAGATCGTTAAATATTCGAGCAATATCGGTGCGATGAAAGTCGCCGAGAAAATTGGTCCTGAGGCGTTGTATGATAATTTGTTGAAATTTGGATTCGGGGCTAAAACCGGTATCGACTGTCCGGGAGAAACCTCCGGAAGCCTGATTCCGTTGAACCGATGGTCCAGAATCGACGCGGGCGCCATCGCTTTTGGCCAGGGGGTTTCGGTTTCGGCCATTCAGCTCATTACCGCCGCCTGTGCGATTGCCAACGACGGGGTACGGATGAAACCGTATATTGTTCAGGCGATAACCGATCCCAATGGCGCCTTGACCAAAAGCTTTAGTCCACAGGAGGCCCGGCGGGTGATCTCACCGGCAACTGCCCGAACGGTCCGGGGGATAATGAAAACTGTGGTTGACACGGAAGGAACCGGCAGGCAGGCGATTCTCGAAGGATATTCGGCGTGCGGTAAGACCGGAACCGCTCAGAAGGTCGATGAAACCGGAACGTATGCGAAAGGAAAATATGTGGCATCCTTTCTGGGGCTTGTGCCAGCCGAAGTTCCCCGGCTGGCCATTCTGGTGGTCATTGATGAACCCCGGGGCCAGCACTATGGGGGCGTTGTCGCCGGGCCGGTATTTAAACGGATTGCCCAGAAAACACTGGGATACATGAATATACCTCCTGAGACCGCAGCTGACAGGTTGACGGCCTTACTGGGAAACGAGGTGAACGGGTGAAACTCTCCAGGCTTGTCAGCGCACTGACGCCCAAAAGGCTGAACGGTACAACTGCTTTACACTTCTGTGATGGATTGAACTTCGGCGGGATTGACCCGGATCCGGATATCGGCTCAATTCATTACCGGGCCCAGGATGTCCAGCCGGGCGGGCTGTTTGTCGCTGTGCCGGGTTTCAAGGCGGACGGGCACGATTTTATTGATGATGCTTTGGCCAGGGGAGCCGTGGCGATTGTAGCAGAAAAGCCGGTTGAAAAAGATACGATCCTGATCGAGGTTGAACACTCCCGGCAGGCGTTGTCGGCGCTTGCGGCCGCGTTTTACGGCAATCCGTCGCAACGGCTGTGTATAATTGGTATAACGGGGACCAACGGAAAGACGACCACATCTTATCTGATTGAAAACATTCTGATGCAGGCCGGATTCAAGGCGGGCGTCATCGGAACGGTCAATTATCGCTATGGGGGCCGGAGCTTTGACAATCCCATGACAACCCCTGAGGCGGTCGATCTTCAACGCATTCTGGCTGAAATGGCAGGGGCCGGGGTGACGCATGTGGTCCTGGAAGTATCCTCGCATGCCATCGATCTGTACCGGATCGACCATTGCTGGATGGATATCGGGGTATTTACCAATCTGACCCATGACCATCATGATTATCACGGAAATATGGACAATTACTGGGCCTGCAAAAAACGGCTGTTTACGGAATATCTGACGGCCGGTCCCAAACGGGACAGCGCCGTGGCAGTCATCAACTGCAATGATGCCAGGGGCAGGGAACTTTCAGACATTCTGACCCTGTCGAAGCTGACCAGCGGACAGTCAGCGCACAATGAGATTTATCCGGAAGGGGTCAGCCACAGTTTGAGCGGGATGGAGGGAACGATCTTAACGCCTGCGGGGCGGTTTCAATTCCGATCGCCGCTGGTCGGGGAACACAATCTTGAAAACATCCTTTGCGCCGCTGCGGTCAGCACGGCGCTGCGCATTCCACCGGCCGTGATTAAAAGGGGCATTGAAACCGTCACCCTCGTTCCGGGACGCCTGGAGCCGGTTTCAAATCATTGCGGGAAATTCGTGTATGTGGACTATGCGCATACGCCCGATGCGCTGGAACATGTACTGACCTCGTTAACCGCCATAACCACCGGCAGGCTGATATGCGTATTTGGGTGCGGCGGGGACCGGGACAGATCCAAGCGGTCTGAGATGGGCGCCATTGCGGGCAGGCTGTGTGATCTTGCCGTGATCACCTCGGATAACCCGAGGACGGAAAATCCCCTGGATATTATAGATGAGGTCCGGGAAGGCGCCCGGAAGACAAGTCCCGGGGAGTATATGCCGTCAGAAATGGGACCCGGCATTCAGAAAAAAGGCTATGTGGTCGAACCCGACCGCAGACGCGCCATTGAAGGGGCGATACGGACGGCGGCCAAAGGCGATACCGTCCTGATTGCGGGTAAGGGGCATGAAACCTATCAGATCATTGGCACCACCCGGACTCACTTTAATGATGTGGAGGAAGCCGGACGGGTGTTGAGGGAAGAGGATGACTCACATTAAACTCATACCATGGACCGCGGAAGAGATCCTGAACGCATCAGGGGGCACGCTGCTGTGCGGAGATATCCGGCAGCGGTTTTCAGGCGTGAGCATTGATTCGCGCCGGATATCAGCCGATGATGTGTTCGTTGCCATCCGGGGAGAGGTTCATGACGGCCACCGGTTTATCCGGGATATTCTGACGCCGGGTGTCAGGAGGGGGATAGTGGTGAGCCGGCATGAGACCCTTGATCCGGGGCTGGACCGGCTGGAACAGGACCGGGTTGTCTGCATAGCAGTGGATGATACCACAAGGGCACTGGGAGATCTGGCGGCATTTAATCTCGAAAGGACAAGGGCTCCGGTCATTGCCATTACCGGTTCATGCGGCAAAACCACCACCAGGGAAATGGCGGTATCGGTGTTTTCCGGGCACGTGAATACCCTGTCAACCCAGGGCAATTATAACAATCTGATCGGACTTCCCCTGACGCTTCTCCGGCTCGCTTGTCAGCATGAGCTGGCGATTCTCGAGCTCGGTATGAACCATCCGGGAGAAATCCGCCGTCTGGCTCAAATTTGTCAGCCTGACATCGGCGTGATTATCAACATCGGGCCGGTGCATCTGGAAGGCCTCGGCTCCATCGAGGGCGTGATGCGGGCCAAGGGTGAGCTGCTGGAACATATCAAACCGGAAGGCACGGCCGTGTTCAATGCGGATGATCCGAACGTCATGCGTCTGGCGGCAGCTTTTAACGGTCAACGCCTCTGCTTTGGCATGTCACCGACGGCCGACATCCGGGCATCTTCGGTGAACCAGGACGCATCCTGCGTTTCGTTTGTCCTTGAGCTGCCAGGTGACCGTGTGCCCGTAACACTCGATACCCCGGGCCTGTTTATGGTGTCCAATGCGCTTGCCGCAGCCGCCGCCGGATATGCCCGGGGTCTGTCGGCCGGGGATATCAAAGCCGGACTTGAAGCGTTCAAACCGGTTCGCCAGAGAATGAACGTGTTTATGGCGAACCGACAGGTTCATGTGATCGATGATACCTATAATGCCAATCCCCGCTCCATGGAAGCGGCAATCCGGACACTCGAATCCCTGAAAGGAAAAGGCAGGGGCATTCTTGTGGCCGGTGACATGCGCGAACTCGGGGCGCAATCAGAAGCCCTTCACCGTAAAATCGGGGGGGTGGCAGCCGCATCCGGTATTTCAAGACTGTACGTGACTGGAGATTTTGCATATGCGGTAGCCGAAGGCGCTCAGCAGGCGCACATGGCTTCCGGCAGCATTTTTATCGGAAGCCGGGAAGCCATTGAGGCCGATCTGCAAAAATGGCTTGAGCCGGGGGACTGGGTGCTGATCAAAGGCTCCCGTTCAATAAAAATGGAAAAAATCGTTGATGGCCTGCGGGGCATGAATTCCAATGCGGGCAGGGCATCCTGAAAAAATAACACATTGATGCTGTGATATAAATAATTATGCTGTACCATTTGCTGTATCCGCTCCATACAACCGTATCTGCTTTAAATGTATTCAAATACATTACTTTTCGGACCATTTATGCCGGTCTGACGTCGTTTTTGGTCTGTGTGCTTCTGGGACCCTGGGTCATTCGGAAACTGACGCAGTTGCAGATTGGACAATATGTCAGAGATGACGGGCCTCAGAGTCATTTGAAAAAAAACGGGACCCCAACCATGGGAGGCGTCCTGATCATCGGTTCCATTTGTATGTCAACGCTGCTGTGGACCAATCTGACGAATCGTTATATCTGGATCGTTCTGCTGATTACGGCCGGATACGGTTTGATCGGCTTTGCCGATGATTATCTGAAGGTGATCCGTAAACAAAGCAAGGGCCTGAGTGCCAGAAGCAAGCTTGTTCTGCAGACGGTTACGGCTCTGGTGGCCGGCGTGTTACTGTTCTCGTTTTTCGATCTCAATACACGGGTGACCGTTCCGTTTTTCAAGGGCCTGTCACCGGATTTGGGATGGGGGTATATTTTTTTTGCCGTGCTGGTGATTGTCGGCACCTCCAATGCCGTCAATTTAACCGACGGGCTCGATGGCCTGGCGATTGGTCCCGTGATCATAACGGCAGTCACGTATATGGTATTTGCCTATGTGGCGGGGCACGTCAGAATTGCGGATTATCTGCAGATCACCTATGTTGCCGGCAGCGGTGAACTGGCTGTATTCTGCGGGGCCATGGCCGGGGCCGGTCTGGGGTTTTTATGGTTTAACACCTACCCGGCGCAGATTTTTATGGGCGATGTCGGCTCCCTTTCGCTGGGAGGCGCGATCGGTACCGTGGCGGTCATCACGAAACAGGAGATTCTGCTGGTTCTGGTGGGGGGGCTGTTTGTTATCGAAGCGTTGTCGGTCATTTTTCAGGTAGGTTTTTTCAAGATGACAAACGGACGCCGGATTTTCAGAATGGCGCCCCTGCATCATCATTTTGAACTCAAAGGATGGCCGGAACCCAAGGTATGTGTGAGGTTCTGGATTATTTCGATCATTCTGGCGCTGATTTCCATCAGCACGTTAAAACTCAGATAGTTGGTGAAACTGGATATGAATATTCAAGGAAAGCATATTGTCATTGTCGGCCTGGGTAAATCCGGCATCTCAGCGGCCCGGTTTTTATCCCGCAGGCATGCCCGGGTCACCGTCACTGACATGGCCGGTGAAAAGGCGTTGAAAGAGAAACTGGAACAGCTCAAGGGCCTGGATATCCGGCAGGAGCTGGGCGGGCATCAGGTTAAAACGTTTGAGACCGCGGATTTGATTGTGCTCAGTCCCGGTGTGCCGCATACCATCGAGCCGGTCAACCGGGCCCGGAAAAAGGGGGTTCCGGTCATTGGCGAGATCGAGCTGGCGTCCCGGTTTATCGGAGAGCCCATTGTTGCTGTCACCGGAACCAACGGTAAAACCACCACAACGACCATGGTGGGCGAGATGCTCAGATGCTCGGGAAAGAAGGTATTTGTTGGGGGCAATATCGGAAACCCCCTGATCGGTTATGTCGACGGTGATGAAAAGGCGGATATCGTCGTTGTCGAACTGAGCAGTTTTCAGCTCGATACCATCGACACTTTCCGGCCCTCGGTGGCCGTTTTGCTCAATATTGCCGAAGACCACATGGACCGGTACCCGGATTTCGGCGGATATATCCGCTCAAAAGCCCGGATTTTTGAAAACCAGCATCCGGATGATCAGGCCGTATTAAACGGCTCAGATGCGTCAGTCCGCGCTATTGCCGGTTCCATCCGAAGCCGCCGTTTGTGGTTTAACGGCTGCCCGGAGTCCGAATATGGCGTTGTCATGGATGGCGGGCATATGCTGTTCCGGATGGGCCCGGAACGTACCTGCCGAATCAGGATCTCCTGTGCGGAACATCTGGGCAGACACAACCTGGAGAATGTGGCCGCCGCATCGCTGGCATCGCTGGCAGCCGGTGCCACACCGGAAGGGATTGAAACGGCGATGAGCCGGTTTGAAAGCCTTCCTCACCGGCTGGAGTCTGTCGCTGTCATCAACGGCGTGGAGTATGTGAACGATTCCAAGGCCACCAATGTGGCTGCCGTGGCAAAGGCGCTTGAATCATTGGAAAAGCCGGTGGTTCTCATTATGGGCGGACGAAACAAGGGTTCAGACTTTTCACTGCTTGAACCGTTGATCAAGGCCCGTGTCAAACAGCTGGTTGTCATGGGAGAAGCCCGGGAAGACATTTTAAACGCTATAGGAAAGGCCGTGCCATCACTGAGCGCCTCGTCCATGTCCGATGCACTGCGCCTCGCATCGGACTGTGCGTCTTCAGGAGATGCCGTGGTGCTGTCTCCAGCCTGTTCAAGCTTTGATATGTTTGACAGCTACGGTCATCGGGGAAACATTTTTCGAAAGGCAGTTGAAGCGCTTCGATGCAAAAGCCAATAGAACAGGATACTCCGGTTAACGCCGATTCGGCCGCCTCCGGCAGTCCATACGATGTGGCGCTGCTGTTTGCCGTGATGTTTCTTGTGGGCATTGGATTGGTGATGGTCTACAGTGCAAGCTCAGCGCTGGCATTGAAAAAATTCGGGACCGATTATTATTTTATTAAAAAGCAGGTTCTGTTTTCGGTTGCAGGTTTCATGATTTTGTTAGCCTGCCGGCATATTCCGTATCCGATGTATCGACTGCTGACCTATCCGATGCTGCTGGTTGCGATTATTGCGCTTCTGGCTGTTGAGCTGACCGGATTCGGATTAAGTGCCGGTGGGGCTGCCCGGTGGCTCCGGCTCGGCAGCTTTACGTTTCAGCCGTCCGAATTTGTTCGTCTGGCCCTGGTCGTTTTCCTGGCCTATTCACTCAGCAGGAAGACCGATGCCATACGGGAGTTTTCCATTGGATTTGTGCCGCATGTTCTGGTTCTGAGCCTGTTGAGCGTTCCGATACTGCTGCAGCCGGATTTTGGTTCAGTGGTCATTCTCGCGGTCATTACCTGGGTGATGATGTTTGTCGCGGGGGTCAGGATCAAATATCTATTGGTCTCTGTTGCGTGTCTGATACCCGTCGGGTATGCCTGTGCGATTCATGCACCGTACCGGCTCAGGCGACTGATGAGCTTTATTGATCCATGGAAGTATTCGACCGATGAGGGCTATCAGATCGTTCATTCCCTGATGGCGTTCGGCTCCGGGGGAGTCTGGGGAAAGGGCATCGGAAACGGGTATCAGAAACTGTTTTATCTTCCGGAGCCGCATACGGATTTCATTTTCTCCGTGATCGGTGAAGAAGTGGGCTTGCTGGGTATTTGCATCATTATGGCACTGTATCTGCTGATCATATTCAAGGGAATCAGCATTGCCAGAAATGCCCGGGATCTGTTCGGCTCGTTTATGGCCATCGGTCTTACCACAGCCATCGGTCTTCAGGTGTGCGTGAACATGGGGGTGGCCCTGGGCCTGTTGCCGACAAAGGGGTTGACGCTCCCGTTTCTCAGCTACGGGGGGACATCCCTGCTGATGAACATGGCATCGGTCGGGATATTGATGAATATCGGAGCAGCGAAAGCCAGATGAACAGACAGACATTGTGCGGCAATCGAGGGGTACGCGGGGATAAAGCCTCTCCGGAAGGTGGTTCGGCTATCGTCATCGCCGGCGGAGGGACCGGGGGGCATCTGTTCCCTGGCATTGCGATCGCTGAAGCGTTCCGTGAAAAAGATCCTGGAAACCGGGTCCTTTTTGTCAGTACCGGCCGGCCCCTTGAGGTATCTGCTCTGGCCGGAAAAAGGTTTGATCTCAGGCGGATTTCCGTCAAAGGACTCAAAGGCAAAGGGCGGCTGGATCAGTTTTTGTCAGCAATAAAAATACCCGGGGCGGTTCTGGAATCGATCCGGATATTGAAACAGTTTAAACCCGCCGTGGTCATCGGCGTCGGCGGGTATTCCTCCGGACCGGTCGCATTGGCGGCGTGGCTGCTTGGCATCCGGGTCGTGATTCATGAACAGAATATCATTGCCGGAATGACCAACCGGATTCTGGCCCGGCTGGCATACCGGATATGTCTCTCGTTTGATTCAATCCCGCGGGGGATAAATCCGGAAAAGGCGGTGATAACCGGAAATCCGGTGAGAAAAGAGTTCCTGGAAACGTCCGGTCGGATCCGGGAGCCGGCGGCTGAAAAACCTTTTACCGTCCTGATTATCGGCGGCAGTCAGGGTGCCCACCGCATCAATATGACGCTTCTGGACGCACTGGAACATATTGAGAAAAAAGACCGGTTTTTTCTGATTCACCAGACCGGGGAACTGGATGAAGACGTTGTCCGGAAGCGGTATTCAGCCCTGGGGATGAAGGGGGATGTGAGAGCTTTTTTCGGTGATATGGCCAGTCAATACCGGAAAGCGGATCTGGTCATATGCCGGGCCGGAGCGACCACTGTGGCCGAAATTACAGCCATTGGAAAGCCGGCGGTATTCATTCCGTTTCCCTATGCGGCCGACAATCATCAGGAACTCAATGCCCGCAGCCTGGCTGACCGGGGTGCGGCAGAACTGATTTTGGAAACGGAGCTAACGGGTGAACTCCTTGCCGGCAGAATCCGGTATTTTGTCTCTGACCCGAAGGCGCTGATACGGATGGCATCCCGCGTCCAGACCTTCGCAAGGCCTGATGCCGCCCGGGACATTCTTGCTCTGAGCTTCAGCCAGAAGAGGCTTCCAGCCGCTTGAAAATGAGCGGGACGCGGTAATCACATGACCAAAACTAACATTTTAAACAATGAACTGACAATCTATGTACCTTAACAACTATCATATACACTTTGTGGGAATCGGCGGCATTGGCATGAGCGGAATTGCCGAACTTCTTCTGACGCTGGGATATACGGTATCCGGATCTGATCTGAAGGCCTCGGACATTACCCGGCGGCTCGAACGTCTGGGCGGAACCCTCTGGACCGGTCATTTGGCAGAACAGATCCGCGGGGCGGATGTGGTGGTCGTCTCGTCCGCCATATCTCCTGATAATTGTGAAGTCGTTGCGGCCAGGGAATCTTCGATCCCGGTGATCCCCAGAGCGGAAATGCTCTCCGAACTGATGCGCCTGATGAAATTCAGCGTGGCTATTGCCGGCGCACATGGTAAAACCACCACAACGTCCATCATTGCCGCTGTATTGGATAAAGGGGGCCTGGAGCCTACCGTGATCAATGGGGGAATGCTCAAAAGTATCGGGACCAATGCGCTGCTCGGCAAGGGGAATTTTGTTGTAGCGGAAGCCGATGAAAGCGACGGATCTTTTTTAAAGATGTCCCCCACGATTGCCGTCGTTACGAACATAGACAGGGAACATCTGGATTATTACAAGGATCTGAACGCTATCAAGGAAACGTTTCTCAATTTTATTCAAAGGGTTCCGTTTTACGGACTGGCGGTTCTGTGTCTGGATAACGAGCCCATTCAGGATTTGATACCCAGAATAAAAAAACGGTTTACCACATACGGATTGAGTCCTCAGGCTGACTTTCAGGCAAAGAAAATTCGGTTTGAAGGGCTGAAAAGCCATTTCAGCGTTTTTCACTCGGGTGAACCGCTCGGGGATATTACCTTGAATCTGCCCGGGATTCATAATGTATCCAATTCCATGGCCAGTATTGCAGTCGGCCGGGAACTGGGCATTTCTTTTGATGTCATCAAGGGGGCGCTGGAAACGCTTCAGGGGGTTGGGCGCCGATTGGAAATAAAAGGCCAGGTCGACGGGATTACCGTAGTCGATGATTATGGCCATCATCCCACGGAGATTAAAACAACCCTTTGCGCAGCCAAGGAATGCTGGCCGGACCGGAGGAAAGTGGTCGTATTTCAGCCTCACCGGTATACGCGGACCCGCGCGTTGTTTGATGAATTTGTCAGGTCCTTTTATCAGACTGACATATTGATTGTACTGCCCATTTATCCGGCCAGCGAACCGCCCTTGCCGGGAGTTGACAGTCATAAGTTAAGCAATGCCATTCGTTTACATGGGCATAAAGATGTCAGGGATTCAGAAAATTTTGATTCCGCCGTGTCCTTGGTCAGGGGAATCGTTGAAGCGGGCGATATTGTGCTGACTCTGGGTGCGGGAGATGTCTGGAAAGTCGGGGAAGCCTTGCTGGCACAGTTACGTGTCGATGAATAGGACAGCAAAGCAGTGGCTTGAAAGCCGGTTTGGCAGTCTCGTTCGGTTTAACGAGCCCATGGCGCGGCATACCTCGCTTCAGATTGGAGGTCCGGCGGAAGCCTTTTTACTGCCGGAACGATTCGAAGATGTCTCCGCGCTGATTGTATGGGCCGGGGATCATCGGATTCCATGTACCATTGTCGGGGGCGGGACCAATATTCTCGTGACCGATGCGGGGATTCCCGGGATTGTCATCGGGATGAAAAGATGCCTCAGCCGGGTGATCCGTACGGAAATCCGCAACGACTCGATTCTGGTTACCGCAGGGGCGGGGATGGATCTGCAGAAATTATGCTGGTATGCCATCCGGCAGGGATGGGGCGGGGTGACGTTTGCAATGGGCATACCCGGGACACTTGGCGGCGCCATCATGATGAATGCCGGTACCCGGGCAGGTGCGGTGGAGGGGATTCTTCAGCGGGTAACGGTGCTGATGCCCGATGGTCGGATCAATCGACTTGACAGAAGCGATCTGATCTTTCAATACCGTCAGCTGGTTTTTGAGCGAGATAAGGAACAGGGGCCTTCTGACCCTGTGATCGTGGAGGCGGATCTGGTTTTTCATCTTTCAGATCCTGTACAGCTCAGGATAACAGCCCGAGAAATGCTGCGCATGCGGCGCAACACACAGCCTTCGGGGGTTGCAAGCGCCGGATGCTTTTTTAAAAATCCGGCGGCGGGCAGATCCGCCGGAGAATGGATTGACCTGGCGGGGTTGAAAGGGACAAGCGTCGGGGGCGCGGAAGTTTCGGCGACGCATGCCAATTTTTTCATTAATCGGGGCAACGCGACCTGCGCGGATATGATGGCGTTGATGAGCCTGGTTCAGGAACGGGTTCTGGCCATGTCCGGAATTTTACTGGAAACTGAGGTAAAGCGTATTGGATTCTAAACGGATACGGAAAAATCAGTACAAACGCAAATCCGCAAACAGGCGATTCTGTACATGGGGCCTAATGAAAACAGGCGTTAAGGGGGCATGCGGCATTTTGCTTGTGGGATTGTTGAGCTGCGGGTTCGTTTTCGGATACGATCTGATCACCCAGTGTGAGTTTTTCAAGGCCCGGCATATTGAAATTACGGGAGTCGAACGGCTGTCCCGGAAAGACGTGATGACACAGGCAAAAATAACTGACGGAGTCAATATTCTTTCCGTTAATCTCAAGATTGCCAGAAAACGTCTCCTGTCGCATCCATGGATAAAAGATGCCCGGGTCAGCCGGGAGCTGCCCTCCGAGCTGACGATTGGGATCACAGAGCATCAGGCGGTTGCCATTGCAGATCTGGGAGAGAAATTTCTGGTCAATACAGGCGGAGAAATTTTTAAGCGATGGGAGGCTTCGGATCCCGATCAGCTGCCAATCATCAGCGGACTTGATTTTTCGGATATCCATGAACCCGGTATCGCCCCGGCCTCAACGTTTCAAGCCGCAATGGCGGTGCTGCAGCTGGGCCGGCAGCCGGGCAGTATTCTTCCAAACCGGATGATAAAAAAAATTCAGGTGGACCGTGAACTGGGAATCACCCTCTATGCATTTGAAGAAACCAAAGCCATACGGCTGGGTTACAGTGATTATCCCGGTAAATACCAGACGCTTGAACAGATTTTTTCTTACGTCAAACAATCGCCGGAGGTTCCGGATTTTATGGAAATTGATCTGGATAACCGGGATCGGGTTATTTTACGTCCGGTAAGCGCTGAACCCAACATCGGAAACCATAAGGAGGTATAATTTGCAGGGGCAGGGAGAAATTGTCGTCGGCCTTGATATCGGTACTACGAAGATATGCGCCGTAGTGGGAGAAGTTACGGGCAGGAATATCAACATTATCGGTATCGGTAGCCATCCTTCTGTTGGCCTTCGAAAAGGGGTCGTCGTCAATATAGAATCGACCGTTGAATCAATAAAAAAAGCCGTCGAAGAAGCCGAATTGATGGCCGGTTGCGAAATTTCATCGGTCTACGCTGGCATCGCCGGTGGGCATATCTCGGGATTCAACAGCCGGGGGATTATTGCGGTAAAAGGGACCGAAATTGTCCAGAACGATGTGGACCGGGTCATCGATGCCGCACGGGCTGTAGCCATTCCGATGGACCGGGAAGTGATTCATGTGCTTCCGCAGGAGTTTATTGTGGATGATCAGGTCGGGATTCAGAATCCGGTCGGCATGTCCGGGGTGAGGCTCGAAGCCAAAATTCATATTGTCACCGGTGCTGTGACCTCTGCGCATAATATCGTCAAATGCGCAAACCGTGCGGGGCTCGATGTCTGTGATATTGTTTTGGAATCACTGGCATCCGGTGAGGCGGTGTTGACGGAGGAAGAAAAGGAGCTGGGGACAGCGCTTCTGGATATCGGTGGCGGCACGACGGATCTGGCAGTATTTTCCGGTAAGAATATCCGGCACACCTTTGTGCTGGCATTGGGAGGGGATAACCTGACCAATGATATTGCAATCGGATTACGGGCGCCGGTGGCCGATGCCGAAAAAATCAAGATAAAGTACGGAATATGCAGCTGCCGGAATATCAGTGCCGAAGAAACCATTGAAGTGCCCGGCTTGGGAGGCCGTAAACCGAGAAAGCTTCCGCGGCAGATTTTATCTGAAATTCTTGAACCCCGAATGGAAGAAATCTTTACGCTCATCAAAAGAGAGGTTTACAGAGCTCAAATGGAAAACATGGTGGCTTCAGGGGTGGTTGTCACCGGGGGCGCTGCGTTGCTGGAAGGCGTAACGGATATAGCCGAATCGGTTCTGCATGTACCGGCCCGGCTTGGAAAGCCCATCGGTATCAGCGGCTTGGTGGATGTCGTTAACAATCCCATGTATGCTACCGGCGTGGGCCTGGTGTTGTATGGCGCTAAAAATCAGGACAAGAAAAATTTCAGGATTCGTGATCGGAATATATTTAACCGGGTAATGGGGCGCATGAAAAAATGGTTTAAAGAAGTCATTTGACACAATGGAATTCCGGTGCAGTTAAATTCGTTTTACAGGCAGCTTTACGCGGTTTGAATAAAACGCAATGAACAGGAGGTGAAGGATAATGTTCACATATGTGGAGAATGAAAAAACGGCGAGAATCAAGGTGGTCGGAGTAGGTGGAGCGGGTGGAAACGCAATCAACAACATGATCGACTCCAACCTTCTGGGGGTTAAATTTATCGTGGCGAATACCGATTGTCAGGCGTTGGACGTTTCCAATGCGTCGGTCAAGATTCAGATCGGAGAAAAGCTGACCGAGGGCCTTGGCGCCGGGGCTAACCCTGAAATCGGACGGCAGGCAGCGATTGAAAATAAGGAGGCGATCAAGGAAGCCCTTCAGGGCAGCCATATGGTATTTATCACGGCCGGATTCGGCGGCGGGACCGGAACCGGGGCGGCATCGGTCATCGCTGAAATCGGTAAGGAAGTCGGTGCGCTGACGGTAGCGGTTGTGACCCGGCCGTTTTCCTTCGAGGGTAAAAAGCGCAACCGCCAGGCCGAAGAAGGTATCAACGCATTGAAAGAAGTGGCGGATACGGTTATTATCATTCCCAATGATCGACTCAGAGGTCTTGCCAGTAAAGATGCGACGCTGATTGAGATGTTCAAAAAGGCCGATGAAATTCTGCTTCAGTCTGTCCGGGGCATTACCGACCTGATCATGATGCCGGGCCTGGTGAATCTTGATTTTGCCGATGTCAAAACTACCATGGCAAAATCCGGAATGGCCATTATGGGTATCGGGATTGCCAGTGGTAAAAACCGTGCCATTGAAGCGGCAGAAAATGCCATTTCCCATCCGCTTCTCGAGGATATCTCCATTTCCGGAGCCAAGGGGGTATTGATGAATATCACCTGTTCCAGTGGCCTGACGATGGAAGAGATGACTCAGGCATCCGAACGCATTTATGATGAGGTCGGAGATGAGGCAGAGATCATCTGGGGTACGGTGATTGATGATTCCCTGGGGGATGAAATGCATGTAACCGTGATTGCCACCGGAATCGGTTCGGGCCCTGAAACGGTTGCGGCAGATAAGATCAGCAGCACATTAGCCAGAGGCAGGGTCAGGGATGTGACCCCGGCGGACATGCAGCGGGCCGTCAATTATGATGAACCCACCTTCATTCGTTACAAGCAGGCGGTTGGAGATCCATCGGGGACCGTTCAAATCAATCACAAGGGGCTTGTTATCGATAACAGTGATTTAGAGATCCCGACATTTCTGCGAAGAAAGGCTGATTAGCCTTCGTGGTAAACGGTTTTAAAATTTTTCATAAAAACACGCTTCGGTTAACAGCGGCCGATTTGTATCCGTCTGAGATGGTCACTGGTGACAATGAAGGGAAAGCTTTGAAACACAGACGATAATGGTTTCTAAAACGCAACATGCAGACCGCAGGTTTCTTGAAAAGGAAACCGGAACAATTCGAAAGAGCTGGCAAAATCGTATCCGGATTGCTGTCGTCTATCCGAATCGATATCATATTGGTATGTCCAATCTCGGATTTCAGACGGTGTACCGTCTGCTGAATGAGTATGATGATGTGGTCTGTGACAGAGCCTTTTTGCCGGAACCTGATGATGAAGGGCGTCCGGTACGAAGCCTTGAACACGGCCGGTTGCTGAGTGAATTTGATGTCGTTGCGTTTTCCGTTTCGTTTGAAAATGATTTTCCCAATATACTGACCATTCTCGAAACGTCAAAATTGCCCTTGGGATCATCCGGTAGAAATTATCCCCACCCGCTGATTATTGCAGGGGGGGTTGCCTGCTGGATAAATCCAGAGCCGGTTTCAGCGTTTATCGACTGTTTTATGATCGGTGAGGCGGAAGAGATTCTTCCCGGATTCATCGATGTGTTTGATCCGGATGCCGATCGGGACCCCATGCTGCGCTTGCTGGCCCGGGAAGTGCCGGGTGTATATGTTCCGGCATTGTATACGGCGATCTATCATAAGGATGGCACGCTTCAATCTTTTGAACCGAGAGCCGATGTGCCTGTGAAAATCAAGCGGGTATGCGTGAAGGATCTGACCCGTCTGTCCACCTGCAGCAGTATTCTGACCCCGGAAACAACGTTTGATCAGACCTATCTGATTGAAGTCAGCAGGGGATGCCCTCACGGCTGCCGATTTTGCAGTGCCGGCTATATTTATCGACCTCCCAGATTCAGGCCGATTTCGCTGCTCCGGCAATGTATCGAACACGGTGCATCGATAACCGATAAAATCGGGCTTGTCGGCGCGGCGGTATCGGATCTTCCGGGTATTGGCGAATTGTGCCGTCAGGTGGCTCAGCAGCATGTCACGCTGTCCTTCAGTTCGCTCCGGGCGGATGCGCTTGATGATGATCTGATATCGGCGCTTTCCTACAGCGGGGTGAAGACGGCAACCATAGCCCCGGATGCCGGATCTCAGCGAATGAGAAATATCATCAACAAGGGGCTGACCGAAGAGCAGATCCTTCATGCTGCCGAAGCACTGGTCGCTGCGGGAATTCCCAATCTTAAACTGTATTTTATGATCGGGCTTCCGGAAGAGACGATGGATGATGTGGAAGCGATTTCAGCGCTGTGCAGAAAAATCAAGCATTGCTTTTTGAAATCCAGCAGGGCAAGAAAACGAATCGGAGAGATCACCGTCAGCGTTAATCCCTTTGTGCCAAAACCGTTTACTCCCTTTCAATGGGTGCCAATGAATGAATTGACGGAGATTAAACAGAAAATAAAAAAAATTCAACGCGATCTGGGTAGCGTCTCGAATGTGCGTGTCTATTCGGGAACGCCAAGATGGTCATATATCCAGGCCTTACTGTCCCGTGGAGACCGCCGGGTTTCAGATGTGTTGGAGCTGTGCGCCGGCAATCGGGGCAATTGGCGCAAAACGTTGAAATCATCCCCCGTGAATCCCGATTTTTTTGTATACAGAGTACGCCCGGAGAATGAATTGTTTCCATGGGATTTCATAGACCACGGTATCCGGAAATCCTTTCTGTTGAAAGAGCTCGGAAACGCAAAATCCGGTTCGGTATCGGTATCATGCGGGGGAAAGTCCTGCCATCTCTGCGGTGTTTGTTGATATGGTAAGCAAATCAACAAAATATCGATAAGCGGTGAGCAAAAAGTTGTCATATAAATGCTGTGCTGATATATAAATTTATAATTTAAGGTTTCCTCAAGCAGCCACATCCCTGAATTATCCTGCCTGATCAACCTGTCAGAATTCAAATAAGAAAAATACATCCGGCTATCTGATTATAAAAAAACGTTTGATATGCATGATATTTTTGATGCGGTGCAAACGAAGGGTTTGAAAACAGGAAAAATCCGGAGAAAATCAGACCTGTAAAAAACATTCGGGCTTGATCATAACTGCGGCCACAATGTCACGGGGTCCGTCCCGCCCATTGCCGGCTTCTCCAGCACGATCCGGGGGATGCCGGGCCCATGAAGCTAAAGCGCAAAAACTCGGCACGCCTCAAACCGTTTGCGCTTCTTAACGCTTCATGGCCCCGACATCTTTTCCCCGGATCGCGCCATGTCGTACGCCGGCAACGGGCGGGACTCCGAGGCTACGCACAGCAAAATATGGCCGCAGTTATGATCAAACCCAAACATTCAGAATATACCGGCCATATTAAACCATATTAAAGATGATTATCAGACAAACAAATATTTATAAAATTATATCACTATTTAAAGTCTTATCTACTTTAATTCTTCCAGTAAGTATGCATATTAATTTCTCACAAAGTTTAGAAAAGCAGAAAAATTATGTATTTTCAGATAAAAAAATCTTGAAATCGTTAAAGCTAAATGGTAGTTCCTTGAATGCGTTAATGTGCTTTATTCTTAATACCAAACTGTGAAAGGATGCTTGTAAAATGACTCCAAAGAAAGAACTGCAGTTGGCTTACGGAATGGCTATTGTGCTGTTGGTTGTAGGCTTAATAAGCTACGCAGCCTTTCCTGCAAAAAGTCCGGAACAACCCATTCGGATGATGTTCAAATGTGCTGCAGGAAAAGTCTTATTTGATCACAAGACACATACTGACAGTTCAGGGTATGGGATTGCATGCAGTGATTGTCACCATCATCCGGCAGATGATCCGAGCTTGAAGGCTTGTGGTGACTGTCACTTGAAAGAGGAAGCTTCCAAGGCGCCTCAATTATGTATGGAATGCCATGAACCTGATGATGGAATGGGTGATCAGGTACCGATGATGAGGGCCGATTCATTTCATAAGCAATGTGTCGGCTGTCATGAAGCGGGAGGGGCTGGCCCTGTCGAGTGCGGCAAATGCCATGTGACTAAGTCGGTTTATTAAAACGGGCTTATGTCATAACCAATTTATGAATCCGGCAAAAAAGAAAAAGGTTGAGCTATGATAAAACGAACGTTTATCGGTTTGGCAAAGCCCCGGCTGGAATACGACGTTATTGATGAAACGTTGCCGGCGCCTGTGAAAGTCCCGAAATCAAAGAAGGTGACATTGCTGTCTTATGGACCATGGGATCCAAATTGTGTTGTTAATGTAAAAAACGGTGATAAAGTCAAAACCGGGCAGAAAATTGCTCTCAACACAGGCAATGATGTTGTCAGCCCGGTCACCGGAACCGTATCCTCCGTTTCCGAATTCACCGACGGAAAAGGACAGAAGCGAGCGGCTGTGTCCATAGACGTGGCTGATGTGGAAGAAATTGATGAAAATTTTGCCTCCTTCACCAAGGGACAGGATTTTAATCAGGTGAAACTCTATCTGGCTTACGCGCCGGGAAAGCCCGAATTTTCCATTTTTTCTGACGCAGATAAGCCGATTAAAACAGTTGTGATCTGCGGAGCGGATTCCGATTTGATGCTGGTGACCCGTCAGTATGTTTTAAAATCCGGTATCGAAGACATCAAACAGGGCATTAAGATGTTGAAAAAGATAACCGGGGTGCAGAATGTTATCATGGCAGTGCCGCAACATCTGTCGCAGACCGCCGCATCAACCGGCGCACAGGTGAAGGTGATAGATGCGCAGTATCCGGCGGCAAATCCATTTATGATCTGCAAGGATATTCTGGGGCAGGTAGTGCCCGCCGGGAAAAGCTGCGAAGATATCGGCGTTCATATGATGAGTGCCGAAGCCGTTGCCTCCATTGGTAAAGCCTTTTCGCTGGGAAAAGTTCCTTCGGAAAAAATCGTAACCGTTATCAGAAAAGACGAAACAAAAGCGCTGGTTTCGGTAACCATCGGAACGCCTGTTAAGGATGTGCTGAAAGCGGTTAATGTCATTGCCAATGAAGGTGACAGAATCGTTTTCGGAGGCCCTTTTACCGGAACTGCAGCCTATTCGGAAGATCAGCCGATCGAAGCCGATGCGGACGCCCTGATCGTGCAGGACAGCGACGACATCCCCCTGGTATCGGATTATCCCTGCATTAATTGCGGTGAATGTGTCCGGGCGTGTCCGGTCAATATTCCGGTAAATATGCTGGTCCGACTTCTGGAAAACGCGATGTATGAAGAAGCTCAGAATCAGTATGACCTGGATTCATGCATCGAATGTGGTCTTTGCAGTTATGTATGTGTGGCAAGAATGCCTATTTTTCAATATATAAGACTGGCAAAACATGAACTTGCCCGGATGAACACAGTGGAGGCAACGAATGACTAATCGGAAAAAATTTATCGTATCCCATGCTCCTTTCTGGCATGATGGGAGCCAAATATCCGCAAGAAGTTATCATATGATGATTGCGGCGCTGCCGGCAGTGCTATTTGGTTTGATCCAATACGGTGTGCCTGCCCTTGCTGTTTTGGCCTTTTCGGTTGCCACCGCAATGCTCTGGGAACTGGTCATGAACTATCTGATGAAACGGCCCGTATCGATCGGTGACGGGAATGCGGCACTCATTGGTTTGCTTCTGGGCATGATGGTTCCGGCGACAACGCCCTGGTGGGCAATCCTCATGGGTACTTTCGTGGCCATTTTACTTGGCAAACATGTCTACGGCGGAATTGGAGGCAATCCTTTCAATCCGGTTCTGATTGCGCTTGCCGTGTTGATGCTTTCGTGGGCGGATCTGTTTGATTTCGCTGAAGCCTATCGGAACTATGAGTTTGATTTTGCCATGGTTTATCCGATCGCCATGCTGAAGTACTATGGCGTATCGGCTATCAGTTCATTTGATACCGGCGCGTTGATGATGGGTAAACAAATCGGCGGAATTGGAGCCACCTTCGGTCTCGGGCTGATCATCGGCGGCATTTATCTGATCATCCGGGGCATCATCCGATGGGAAATCGCCATCTCCTTTCTGGTAGGTGTTTTTGTGACGGCATTGCTTTTCAATATGGCGGATTCTGCAAAATATGCCGGTCCAATGTTTCACCTCTTTGCGGGCTATACGCTGATCGGGGCTTTTTTCCTGGCAACCGAGGATTCCTCCTCACCGGTTAATTTTATTCCCATGCTTATTTATGGCGCAGGCGCCGGAATTATGACGGTGCTGATCAGGAATATCGGCGTTTTCGTGGATGGGGTGGTTTTTGCAATCCTGCTTATGAATCTTGTCAGCCCGCTTCTCGACAAGATCAGGCCAAAAGCGATTGGAAAGGTAGCGTAAAATGCGTGACATGATAAAAATGGTCGTAGTCCTTACGGTTTTATGTATATTTTCAGGAGGTCTGCTTGCGGCATTGAGAACAGGGACCAGCGCGCAGATTGAAAATCAGCAGCTTCAATTTGTTAAAGGCCCTGCCATTATGAAAATCATGGAAGGCGCACTCAACGATCCTATCGCAGACCGGTTTAAACTCAAAGATGGTGATGTGGAAAGAAGTTTTTTCGTTGGAAATTTGGGGGCAAACGGTCAAGCCGTTGCATTTGAAACCTTCGGAGGCGGATTTGGTGGGGATATTGGCGTTATGGTGGGGGTGAACCCGGCCAATGACCAGATTATTGCTGTAGGTGTGACAACCCACAGCGAAACGCCCGGACTTGGGTCAAAAGCCAAGACAGATCCTAAATTCAGCGCACAGTTTAAGGGAATGACCTTAAGCGGAGAGTTTAAAGTCAAAAAAGATGGCGGACAGGTAGATGCGCTCAGCGGCGCAACTGTCAGCTCTCGTGGAGTTGCTCTTGCGTTGACGGCGGCAAGCGAAGCCTATTCAAGACTTAAACCACAGGTTTCTGAAAAAATAAAAGATTTCACTAAGTAGGAGATAAAGATGGCAAAGTCTATTGTTCAGGAGTTTACCAAAGGGTTGTGGGATGAAATACCACCGTTCAGGCTTGTTCTGGGCCTTTGTCCCACATTGGCCGTTACCAAATCTGCAGAAAACGGGATCGGTATGGGGCTGGCAACCACATTCGTTATTTTGTGCTCCAATATTCTGGTTTCCGCTTTAAGAAACATTATACCGCCTAAAGTCAGGATCGCCTGTTTTATTGTCGTCATAGCCACATTCGTTACGGTTGTCGAATTGTTGATGCAGGCCTATACATATTCATTGTTTTTGACGCTTGGAATTTTTATTCCATTGATCGTCGTGAACTGTATCGTTTTGGGTCGAGCTGAAGCCTTTGCGTATAAAAATGGAATAGCGGCCTCTGCTGCTGACGGACTGGGAATCGGGATCGGATTCACCCTCGCGCTCGGCGTTCTGGGAGGCCTTCGAGAATTGATCGGCGCAGGAACGTTATTTGGCACAACCGTTATGGGCGCTTCATATCAGCCGTTCGGGTTTATGCTTGAGGCTCCTGGTGCGTTTGTGGCCTTGGGACTTATGCTCTGTCTCATGAATCTTGCCGGGAAAAAATAGGAGACGATAAATGGATTATTTAGTCCTCGCAATAAGCTGTATTTTTGTTAATAATATCCTGCTGGCACAGTTTCTGGGAAACTGCCCGTTTCTGGGTACATCCAAGAAAATGGAGACAGCAGTCGGTATGGCAATGGCAGTTGTATTCGTTCTGGTTATGGCAGGTTGCATTACATGGGTTATTAACACCTATGTGTTAACCCGGTTCGGCCTTGAATTTCTAAGAACCATCGCGTTTATTCTGGTGATTGCTGCTCTGGTCCAGTTTGTCGAAATGTTTTTGAAAAAAAGCATTCCGGCGCTTTACGCAGGACTGGGTATTTTTCTGCCCCTGATTACCACCAACTGCGCGGTCATGGGCGCCTGTCTGATCAATATCAAGGAAGAATACACGTTTATGCAGACGCTGGTTTCGTCATTTTCATATGCAGTGGGTTTTGGCCTTGCGTTGGTTCTTTTTGCCGGAGTTCGTGAACGGATCCTGTTGGCGCGGGTTCCAAAACCGTTACAGGATACTTCCATTGGCCTGGTGACTGCAGGCATGCTGGCGCTGGTGTTTTTTTCTTTCAAGGGAATGGTATGACAGAGCAAAAATTATTTAAACAAACAAACAAATAATGTTATAGATGGTTTTATTGGAATGATTAGTGATTCCAATAAATAAATCATGGAAACATTATTCTTATGGTTCACAAGCATTAATGTGCCGAGGAGGTAAATGTGACAACAGCCATTATTTTTATGCTGGCATTAGGGGCTCTATGCGGGATCGTTCTCAGCGTAGCTTCTAAAGTCTTTTACGTCTACGAAGATCCTCGAATTGCAGAGGTGGAAAACTGCCTGGCAGGAGCCAACTGCGGTGGATGCGGATTTGCGGGGTGTTCTGCGGCAGCCGTTGCGGTTGTTGCAGGTCAAGCCCCACCCAGTGTCTGTATCGTTGCAGGCGCAGAAGGAACTGCAAAGGTTGCCGCAGTGATGGGCATGGAAGCCGGGGGTGCAGAAGCTGTCCGTTCCTATAATTACTGCGCCGGTGGAAACAGAGCCGATGATATTTTCAAGTATGCGGGAGTCAACAGTTGTCAGGCTCTGTCCGTCTTATACGGCGGAAAACGGGAGTGCAACGTTGGATGTCTTGGATTGGGAGATTGTGTTAAAGCCTGTGCCTTTGATGCAATCCATTTAGGTGAAGAGGGGTTCCCGGTTATTGATGAAGCCAAATGCGTGGGATGCGGTGCCTGTGAAAGGGCATGTCCGAAGAATATCCTGAAAGTGAAAACCATGTCCGAACGGCTTCTTGAGTTTAATTCGGTTGATGGTCGTCATGCGCCGTGTGCCCAGACCTGTCCGGCTCAAATTGATATTCCAAAATATATTGAACAGATTCGAAAAGGTGATTATGAAGGCGCCGTCAACACAATCCGTCTGCGTAATCCCCTTCTGCTTTCCTGCGGACGCGTATGCCCGCATCCTTGTGAGGATTACTGCCGCAGGGGTATTGAAGATGAAGCCGTATCCATCAACCAGCTGAAACGGTTTGTCGCGGATTACGAAATGAATTCCGGAAAACGGATTCCGATTTCCAAAGCACCGGATACCGGTAAAAAGATCGCCGTGATCGGGGCTGGACCTGCCGGATTAAGCTGTGCGTTCTTTCTGCGCCGGCTGGGTCATTCGGTGACGATTTATGAAATGATGCCGAAACTCGGTGGGATGATCCGCTATGGTATCCCCGAATACCGCTTACCCAAAGAAGTCCTTCAGTGGGAAATTGACGGTATTCTGAAACTGGGTATCGAGGCGAAACCCAATGTCAGGCTGGGCAGGGATTTTACCGTGGAGTCTCTGGTAGCCGCCGGTTATGATGCGATTTTCCTCGGCATTGGCGCCTGGAAAGATTATAACCTGGGCGTCGAGGGTGAGGACATGGGCGGATGCTATACCGGTATCAGCTTTCTGACCCGTTTTGCCGAGACACAGCAGGGTGATGCCAACCATGTGATCCCCATCGGGAAAAACTGCGTGGTGGTGGGTGGTGGAAATACGGCCATAGACTGTGTGCGGACTTTGAAACGGTTGGGCGCGAATGTGTCCATTCTGTATCGGCGTACCCGAAACGAGATGCCGGCCAACATGGTGGAAATCGAAGCCGCTGAACATGAAGGCATTAATTTCCATTTCCTGGCAGCGCCGACAAAAATTATTCCGGATGAAAACGGTTTTGTCAAGCAGATTGAGTTCTTGAAGATGGCGCTGGGTGAACCCGATGCCAGCGGCAGACGCCGTCCCGTTCCCATTGAAGGCTCAGAAACACTGCTGGATTGCGATATGCTCATTTCAGCCATTGGTCAGGGGCCGGATATCGACTTTACCAATGAAGGAAAACGGATTGATGAGCTGAAAATCACTCGTTGGAGTACGATCGATGCCCTGGATCCCGAAACTCTCCAGACCAATATCCCCTATATTTTTGCTGCCGGTGATGCTCAGACCGGTGCATCTCTGGTTGTAGAGGCGATTGGCGGTGGACGCCGAGCGGCCAGATCCATTCATCTGTATCTGACCGGTCAGAAAATTGTTGCACCACCGAATTCGCTTTTCAAGGCACATATCGATGGGACCATCTTTGATCATGTGGATGGTATTATTCCGTCGAAGCGGACGCCTATGCCGGAGCTGCCGGTTGAAGAGAGAATTCAAAGTTTTGTGGAATCCGATCTGGTTATCACTGAAGCAGATGCGATTCGTGAAAGTCATCGATGCCTGAATTGCTGCCGACTCTGTTACAATAAAGACCGCAGTGATAAAGCTGCGTAAGACCGTTGTAGCGGGATACAGGCAATTGATAAAAAAATAGTCCGGAAATTCAGCAATGAATTTCCGGACTTTTTTTCAAAAGGCATCAAGTTTCGGATCAGATTCACAGTTATTTTTCCATCCAAACTGACCCTGCGGTGACAAGAAAGCAAGGATAAAAAGGCACCGCGCGAAAAGGCTGGATGATATTGTCCGCTATAAAACCGGTTATACGCCTCAGAGCGAGGCCCGAAGCGCTGAAAGTACCTGCTGTATATCTTCGGGGATTGGCGCCTCAAATGACATTGATTGGTTCGTTACGGGGTGATTTAAAACAAGGGTTCTGGCGTGCAGCATCTGGCGATGGATGATCTGCCTGATGTCTGTTTTCGTCCCGTTAATTTTCACATATCTGCCCGTCTTTTGTCTGCCATATACCGGATCTCCAAGAACGGGATGATTTATGGCTGCGCAGTGCACACGAATTTGATGAGTGCGGCCGGTTTTAATGGTTAATTCAAGCAGCGTCGCATCCCTGAATCGCTCCTTTACCTTCCAGAATGTCAGCGCCTCACGGGCGCTACGACTGACCGTCGACATCTTTTTCCGGTCTGTCGGGTGTCTTCCGATCGGCAGCCGAATTTCTCCGGCGTCATCCTTGACCACGTCCTGAACGATTGCCAGATAACGTTTGTCGATTTTCCGTGTTTTAAACTGATCGGATAGGTTCTGGTGGGATTCAGATGTTTTGGCTATCAGAAGCACTCCGGAGGTATTTTTATCCAGTCGATGGACGATTCCCGGTCTAAGTTTACCCCCGATCCCTTCAAGGTCCGGGCAATGGTATAAAATGGCATTGACAATGGTGCCGGAGTCATGGCCGGGAGATGGATGAACAACAATCCCGGGTTGTTTGTTCAATACAATGATATGAGGGTCTTCATAGATGATATCAAGGGATATGGGCTCCGGATTTAATGGTAAAGGCTCGGGATCGGGGAGAATCCCGGTAATCAATTCACCGATTTTAAGGTGGTATCCGGGCTTTCGGGTAACGCCATCGACCTCGAATCTGCCTTCCGAAATCAGTTTCGAAGCATAGGAGCGGGTGCACGAGAGAATTTTTGAGGATATGACGATATCAATTCGTTGCCCCGCTTCTGATTCGGTGATGGGAATAGGAATGACTACGGGCTTTGTGGTCTTATAATTCATTCGGGGGATACGGAGTCACTTATCTCGGATTCGAACAGGGATTCAATTTCTGAGATTACCGTTGCTTCATCTGTGTTTTTAGCGGTGGACAGTTCTTTAACCAATAAACCGTGGGCGGTGTCGAATAATTTTCTTTCTCCAAATGACAGGTCTTTCGTCGATTTTAACAAATATAGATCACGAAATACCTCAGCGACATCAAATAAAGAACCGGTTTTAATTTTTTCCATGTATTCACGGTATCTTCGATTCCATGTCTGATTATCGGGATAGGGGTCATGCTTGGTTTTCATCAGATCGTATATTTTTGGGATTTCGCATTCTCTAATCAGGTCCCGCAGGCCGACCGATACAACATTCAATGTGGGTATCATGATGACCATGTTGTTTTCAAGTACATTCATGATGTAGAAATCCTGTTTTTCACCATTGATTTCCCGGCTTTCAATACCGACGATTCGACCGACGCCGTGTGCAGGATATACGGCAAGATCTCCGGCTTTAAATTTGTAATTTTTAGACGTATAAATATCTGCGCTGTCGCCGAGTGTTTGATCCGTCATAATGCACCAATTTGTTAAGTTAAATATGGGCTGAAAGAATAGATAAGCTTTAAAATTAGCATTTTAGCATTTAAATTTTAAACAATCAATATAAAAAGGGGATCGGCGATGATCACTCATCGCCGATCCCCTTTATTCAGTTTTGGTGCAGTGTGCTAAAGCAGAAAAGGAACCATGAGAAGCGCTACGACATTGAGAATTTTGATCATTGGGTTAATAGCCGGGCCAGCGGTGTCTTTGTACGGATCGCCTACTGTGTCGCCGGTAACTGCCGCTTTATGGGCATCGCTGCCTTTGCCGCCAAGATGGCCATCCTCAATGTATTTTTTTGCATTATCCCACGCGGCTCCGCCGGTAGTCATTGATAACGCAACAAAAATTCCGGTTACAATGCTGCCGATCAGAACGCCACCCAGTGCGACTTTGCCCAGGATAAGTCCGACCAGAATCGGGGCGATAACCGGCAGCAGGGCCGGAATGATCATTTCCTTAAGCGCGACTTTGGTAACGATATCAACGCAGGTACCGTAATCCGGTTTTGCCGTGCCAGCCATAATTCCGGGAATTTCTTTGAATTGTCGTCTGACTTCGTCGACCACGGCCCCACCGGCTTTTCCAACCGCCTTCAGTGAGATGGAGGCAAACAGATACGGAAGGAGCCCACCGATGAACAATCCGATGATAACGTTTACATCCGCCAGATCGAATTTGATCTGGGCGGTTGCGCCTTTCAGGGCAAATTCCTGAACATAACATGAAAAAAGGACCAGGGCTGCCAGACCGGCAGAACAGATCGCATACCCTTTGGTGACGGCTTTGGTTGTATTGCCGACGGCATCCAGCGGATCGGTAACGGCTCTGACGCTTTCGTCCATTTCTGCCATTTCAGCGATTCCCCCGGCATTATCCGTGATGGGGCCGTAAGCATCGATGGCGATGACCATTCCGGTCATTGAGAGCATGGACATCGCAGCCATGGCGATACCATAGAGACCGGCAAAATGATGGGCAGCCAGGATGCCGAAGCATAAGGCTAATACCGGAGCGGCGGTTGCCTGCATGCCGACCGACAGCCCGGCGATGATATTGGTTGCATGGCCGGTCGTTGACGCTTCTGCCACAGATTTGACCGGTGAATAAATTCCCGTATAATATTCGGTGATAATCACGATCAGAACGGTCAGGACAAGTCCGACCAGAGTTGAAAGATAAATGGACATATACGATAAGTCACCGAGGTCATTCATCATGCTTTTTGTAAAAAAGAAAAAGGCAATGGCCGCAATAATCGCTGAACCAAACATCCCTTTATAGAGAGCACCCATGATATATTCTTTTTTGCCCAGTTTGACAAAGAACATTGATATCATGGAAGCGATGATGGAAATTGCACCCAGAACGAGCGGAAATTCGGTTGCAATCGGGTTGCTCGGGAAGATCAGGTGGCCGAGGAGCATCGCTGCAACTGCCGTAACCGCATAGGTCTCGAACAGATCCGCGGCCATTCCGGCGCAGTCACCCACGTTATCGCCCACGTTATCGGCGATAACCGCCGGATTCCGTGGGTCATCTTCGGGAATTCCCGCTTCTACTTTGCCGACAAGGTCAGCGCCGACATCAGCGCCTTTCGTAAAAATGCCTCCGCCTAACCGTGCAAAGATTGAAATCAGACTGCCACCGAAGCCCAGTGCGACCAGCGATATGACATCCCGGGTAATACAGTAATATCCGGCAACGGATGTCAGTGCCAGTCCGGCAACAAGCATTCCGGTCACCGAGCCTCCTTTGAAAGCCATATTTAATCCGGAAGCGAGTCCTTTTTTTGCCGCCTCGGCGGTTCGAACGTTTGCGATAACCGAAACCCGCATCCCGATGTAGCCTGCAATAAATGATGCAACGGCTCCAACCAGAAAGCCAATGGCAGTGGTTACATCCAATAGCACCAGCATGAGGATGAAGATTACAGCGCCTGCAATGGACATGCTTTTCAGCTGTCGGTTAAGATAGGCAATGGCCCCTTCCTTGATTGCATTGGCGATGTCCTGCATTCTTTCATTTCCGGCTGACGCTGATTTTACAATCCTGGCAATCGTAATTGAAAAAAATACACCGAGGATACCGACCAGCGTACAAATTAACGCTATGTTCGTTGAAGCTGATTCCATTATTTCCTCCATATCCAATTCATTTCCATTAAATACAACATTTCTGATTAAATTTGTTCATCGCTTCATTTATGCCTTTGTTAAGGATCATCCGTATCGCATTGCATGCGGTTGGTATTATTTGATCCATGACAGTCATCTCTTCACTGTCGAAGTTTCCAAGTACGTGGTCGGTAACGTTTCTTCCGGGGGCGCCTCTTCCAATACCGATACGGACACGAACGAATCGATCGCATTGAAGCGCCTCAGCGATCGATTTTAAACCGTTATGGCCGCCGTGTCCGCCTTTTACTTTAATTTTTATTGTGCCGATCGGAAGGTCGATATCATCATGGATAATAATGATATCAGGGCATGGTATCTTGTAACGTCGGGCAATGCAAAGAATTGGCTGTCCGCTGTTATTCATGAATGACATGGGTTTGACAAAAACAACCTTGCGGTCTGCTGCAAACCCATGTCCATATAATGACTCGTATCGGTGCCGGTTCATTGAAATAGAAAAGATTCCGGAAAGGTGTTCCAGAATCATAAATCCGGCATTATGTCGGGTATTGATATATTGTTCGCCCGGATTTCCCAAGCCGGCAATCAATAACACCTGATCCTGGGCACCAAACCCGTATGTTGAACATTCACGCAACAGCCAATACTCGTAATGTCTGTCAAGTTTATAGACAATTTATAAAAATGATACGCCGGGGCTGGCGATGGAACTGGCCAGCCATGACGTGTTATTCAGCGGATGATTCGGCTCCGGATTTTTCAGTTTCAGTTTCAGCTTCAGCTTCAGTCACTTCGCTCGTCTCTTCGGGAGTCTCTTTTATGCCTGTAACCGTTGCTAAAGTAAAATTAACATGCGGGGGCAGTTCCACATTCTCCCCGAGAGGAATATCCTTGACGTGGATCGAGTCTCCGATATTCAAATTGGTGATATCGAGTTCTATTGCGTTTGGAATTTGAAAGGGCAGACATAATACTTCTACCTCACGGCGGATTATTTGAAACATTCCGCCCTGTTCAACCCCTACGCATTTGCCTCGGGTGGTAACCGGTATTTTAACTTTGATCTTCCGGTTCATGTCGATTTGGTAAAAATCTATATGAAGAATCGAATGTGAAAGCGGATCGGTCTGTATTTCTTTGATCATGGCAGGTACCGCAGAGGAAGATCCGTCGTCCAGTTTCAGATTGAAGACCATCTGGCTGATATTTTGATTTTTGATTGCCAGTTCAAAATCATGCAAGAAAAGTGATACTGAAACGGAATCATTTTCAGGGCCGTAAAGAACAGCCGGAATCTGACCGTTACGACGCAAGACTCTTGCCGGTCCATTCCCCTTGCTTTTTCTGATGCTGGTTTTCAGTTCATGTAACTCCAAAAAAGCCTCCTTATATTTATTCCTGTTATAAAAACATTATTATACGAACAATGAAGTAACTGAATCCCCGGTGTGACTTCGTAAAATGGCTTCTCCTATCAGTTGATCAATCGAAAGGGACTTGATCTTGCTACAGGCTTTAGCGTTGGGTTTGAGCGGTATGGTGTCAGTGACGACTACACTGGACAAGTCTGAAGCACTGATTCGATCAATTGCGGGGCCTGATAACACGGCATGCGTGCAGCATGCATGGACTTCTATCGCACCGCTGTTGAGGAGTGCCGTGCTGGCCTCGGTCAGCGTTCCGGCAGTGTCGACCATATCATCGAGTATTACCGTGATTTTCCCCTTGACATCACCGATGACGGCCATCGCCTTTGCCTGGTTTGGTGCATCTCTTCGTTTGTCGATAATCGCCAGATCAACTTTGAGCCGTTTTGCGAATGCCCGGGCCCTTTCCACTCCACCGGCATCCGGTGAAACGATGATAAGATTTTCGCTGAATTTATTTTTGATATATTCGAGAAGTACAGGTGTAGCGAATAAGTTGTCAACGGGTATATTAAAAAAACCCTGTATCTGGCCTGCGTGCAAATCCATTGTAATGATTCGGTTTGCACCGGCAGTTGTGAGCAGATCTGCTGTCAGCTTTGCACTGATGGGTACCCGCGGCGCAACTTTTTTGTCCTGGCGTGAGTATCCGTAATACGGAATGACTGCGGTAATCCGGCTGGCGGATGAGCGTTTGCAGGCATCAATCATCATCAGCAGCTCTACAAGATTATTGTTCACGGGATCGCATGTGGATTGGATAATGAAAACATCTTTCAATCTGATGTTTTCATGGATTTCGATCTGAATTTCGCCGTCGCTGAATGTTTTGACTTTGGCCCCGCCCAGCGGCCGTTTAATATGCTGACATATTTCTTGAGCGAGATCAGGATTGGAATTTCCGGAAAAAACAATTAAATTATTCATTAAATTAACCATTTGTTTGCTGATGATTGATAAAAAGTATTCGGTGCCGTTACAAATCTGTCCGTCTTTCCGGGCGCATCAAAGACTGATTCTACCTCACAACATACCGAAGGTGTTGTGAGACCCAAAAACAGCCCGATTTGAATCTGAAAAAATATCGAGTTTTATCCGGGCACAATTTAATTTGAAATATGGCTGGGGCGGGAGGATTCGAACCTCCGGATGCAGGAACCAAAATCCTGTGTCTTACCGCTTGACGACGCCCCAGTAACTGTCTTTTTGTCTTGAAATCCTTAAGAAAAAACCTGACAAAACAGGCAGGATTGATGGTTCGTTTATAGAATCATATCTGTGAGAAATACGCGCCACTTTTCCCGTTGCGAAAGAGTAAGATAAGCATGTCTGGCCTTGTCAGGATCGGCAAAAAGTCCGAACACCGAAGCGCCGCTCCCGGACATCAATGCCCCTTCAGCCCCTTGGCTCAGAAGCGCATCTTTCATCAAGGCGATTTCAGGGTGCATTGATTTAGTTACCGATTCTAAATCATTACATAAATGCTTATAAACATCAAACCCTTGCGTCTTATTAAATCCTGTGTATTTAATTTCTTTTATACCTTTTGTCAATCCTAAATTTAGTTTTTTATAGACAGCGGCGGTTGAAACACCGAATCCCGGATAAATCAGCACGACATGGAACGGATCAATACGGTAGAACGGTTCCAGTTTTTCACCGATACCGGTAGCCAGGGCAGGTCTGCAATTAATAAAAAAAGGAATATCCGCTCCTAATGATTGACCCATTTTCATGAGCTGCCCGGGTGAGTACCGGCCGCCGTAATGCCGGTTCAACGCCCGCAGCACGGCCGCAGCATTGCTGCTGCCGCCTCCGAGACCGGCTGCCACTGGTATTTGTTTTTCAATGTGGATGTCAAATCCCTGATGTCTCAGATTTGCCTCTTTGAGAAACAAACGCGCAGCCTTTGCAGCCAGATTGGATTCGTCTTCGGGGACTGCTTGATGAGCACAGGAAACCGACTGTTGATTGCCTCCGACACGCAACGATATCGTATCGTAAAGGCGAATCGGGCACATTAACGATACCAGGGTATGATACCCATCCGGTCGTTTGCCTGTGATGTGCAAAAATAAATTAATTTTAGCAGGTGAAAGAATTTGCATAACGGTAGCCGGCATGGATTATTTTGTCATTTTGATGACCAAAAATCCAATGTTCATCCGGCGGATAAACATGTTCACCGGATTACCTTCCGGAATGTTTTCAATGATTTCAGTATACTGGTCAACGGTTTTGATGAAGGTATGATTCACTTCCCGGATAATATCCCCCGGCTGGGCCCCGGCTTCCTGCCCCTTGCTTCCGGGCTCTATCCCGATGATGATGATGCCTTCGGATTCGGAAATGTTGAAGCGATTGGCAATTTCCGGAGTAATTTCCGACACCCGGATGCCGAGTTCATTTTCCTGGCTTTGTTTTAACGATTTTAACGTCAGTTTTGAATCTTCACGTTTGGCAACTTTCACATCAAAGGTTTTTTCCGTGGAATTTCGTAATACCTTTATTCTGACAGTGTCCCCGACACCCGCATCGGCAATGACCCGGGTCAGTTCCCTGCTGGTGGTAATCGGCTTTGCGTTTATTTCGATAATAATATCTTCGGGTCGGATTCCGGCTTTTGCTGCCGGGTCTCCGGGAAACACCTCGGTTACCAGAATGCCCTGATTCTGTTCAATGCCATAGTACTCTGATAATTCTTTTGACAGGTCCTGAATGGCAACACCCAGCCATCCTCTAATGACTTCCCCACTTTGTTTAAGTTGTTCAATGATGCCTTTGGCCAGATCGATCGGAATCGCAAACCCTATTCCCTGCCCCCCGGCAATAATTGCGGTATTGATGCCAATAACCCTGCCGTTGAGATTGAGAAGCGGGCCACCGCTGTTGCCGGGATTGATGGAGGCATCTGTCTGGATAAAATCGTCGTAAGGCCCGGAGCCGATGACCCGGCCCTTGGCGCTGACGATGCCTGCCGTAACGGTATGCTCCAGCCCAAATGGACTGCCGATGGCAACGACCCATTGACCGACTTCAAGGTCTTCGGAATTGCCGAGTTCAACAACCGGCAGTTCATGTTCCGGATTTATTTTGATCAGTGCGATGTCGGTGTTTGAATCCCGGCCAACGATTTCAGCGTCATACTGCTTTCCGTCTTTTAACCGGACCTGTATTTCATCGGCATTTTCAACCACATGGTTATTTGTGACGATATATCCTTTTTTGTCGATAATAAAGCCGGACCCGAGGCTTCGCTGCTTGAATTCTTTTTGCTCATCACCAAAGAATTTGTCAAAAAAATCTTTAAACGGATCGTCTTGTCCAAAAGGGCTCTGGTAAAAATGACGAAAGACCCTGCCTCCGCCCTTGGTGGTTTTTACCGTTCGGATATTTACTACCGAAGGGCTGGCCGTTTTAGCCAGTTCGCTGAAATTTTCCGGTACCAGGTTTACCGTTTTCCTCGCTTCCGCGTATGGTATCAAACTCGTGCCTGGTATGAAACACGCCGCATAAAATATGAATGCACAGATCAGAAAGCAGCTTTTTTTTATAATCTTTGTGCAGGCTGTTCTTTGTTTCATTGGACACTCCTTCTGGAATATGTTCCTGGTAAGTTGGGCCTGTAGGAGAAGGCTTATTTTATTTCCTTCACGTACATCATTCTTAAATCATATAAAATATGGACGAGCAGTTGGGATTCATCCTCTGACAGGTTGCCCTGTGTCTTTTCCTGGAGCATTCCGATAAGATCGATTGTCTGTTTGGCGATGGGCAGATTTTTTTCTTTTTTGCCGGTCGCAGGATCTTCGATCATGCCCAGTTGAACCAGTGCCGAAGAATTTAATGAAAAAACAAAGGTTGAAAAATTGATTTGAGGTAGTTGGACAGTCAGCCCGGATATTTTTGCCGAAGCATCTGTTTTTGTTTTGGTGCCTTTTTCCTCTGTCATGACTTGTCTCCTGTATGATGACTGTATATCAGAGAATGCAAGAAGCGAATTTGCAAAATATTGTGCCTGAATGGAAACTGACAAATTGTCCGGATGCGTTTTGCGCCCGGTTCAGTGGCCGTGACAGGGTACGTGCTTTTTCGGGGCATGGCGGCATCACTCTTCAACCGGAAAAATGCATTGAGTTTTCATCTGGGCATTGAGCTACGGGTTATTGCCATGCCCGGCTCAGTATGAAGATCAGAAAGATTAAAAAATGATTTCGAAAGAAAATATTTCTGTCATAAAGTTCGCAATCAAAATGATTGCAGGCGCCGGCAGGAAGTACGCGGCGCCTGCCGTATCATCAGGCTGAAGGCCGTTTCGATCGAATTGGAGGATTTTTTATGATCCTGCTTTTCTTAAATATAAATGATATCCTTCTTAAAGTTCAAGAGCTATTACGCTTTTAACCAGCTTCAGTTCCCGGAGCCGCTCAATCACGTCTTCAGGGATCGGGCTGTCGGTTCTGAGAAATATGATGTTCCGGTTTCCTTCGGTTTCCTGGCCGACATGCATTCGGGCAATATTAATCCCATGCTCGCCAAGCGTTGAGCCGATGCTTCCGATTGCTCCCGGGGCATCGATATTGTGGATAAGCGCCAGGTGACCATGAGGACTGATTTCAATTCTGAAATTGTTGATTTTGATGACTCGCGGATCGTTTTTCCCAAAAATGGTTCCTGATACGCTGGAAACCATTTCGGGAGTGATGACCTTGATTGTTATCAGATTCACGTAATCTTCGGGTTCCGCCGTTGTGGTTTCGGTAATATTAATGCCTCTTTCCTTGGCCAGCACATGGGCGTTAACAAAATTGACATCGTCTTTTACGGCCGGTGTCAGAAGCCCTTTGACGGCGGCAATTGAAACAGGTGTCATATCAAGGCCTTTAAAGTCACCGGCATACTGGATAACGACTTCCTTGACAGGCCCTTTGGCAAGCTGTGCCTGAAGGCATCCCAGGCGGTCTGCAAGCGTTAAATACGGGGTGAGCTTTTTGAGAAGTTCTCCGGTTACTGAAGGAACATTTACGGCATTTATAATGGTGCCGGTTTTCAGGTAGTCGATGATTTGCTGGGCGACAGCGACGGCGACATTTGTCTGGGCTTCCCGGGTTGAAGCGCCGAGATGCGGGGTACATATCACCTGATCCAGTTCCAGAAGAGGAAGCTGCCCCGGGGGTTCGTTTTCGAAAACATCAAGGGCCGCACCGGCTACCTTTCCTGATTTAATGGCATCATACAGATCCTGCTCATTTACTATGCCGCCTCTGGCACAGTTGATGATCATGACCCCGTCTTTCATCTGTGCAAAAGACTCCCGGTTGATCATGCTGTTGGTATCTTTCAACTTGGGAACATGGACCGTGATATAATCGGATCGTTTTAATAATTGTTCCAGCGTTACACTTTCAAAGCCAGCCTTTTCAATTCGTTCCGGCGTGACATAAGGGTCATAAACGATTACTTGCATTTTAAGGCCCCGGCCACGATCTGCAACGATGGCTCCGACTTTGCCTAAGCCAATTACCCCGAGTACTTTATTGCAGATTTCCCTGCCTTCGAGCTTCTTTTTTTCCCAGACACCTGCTTTTAATGTGGCCGTTCCCTTCGGAATATTCCGGGACAGAGACAGCATCATGGCAATCGCATGCTCTGCTGTCGTAACCACATTGCCGCCCGGGGTGTTCATGACGACGATACCGCGTTTGGTAGCGGCGGGGATATCCACATTGTCCAGGCCGATTCCGGCCCGGCCCACAACCTTTAATCGGGGTGCATGCTTCAGCAGCTCCTCGGTCACTTTCGTGGCGCTTCGGATCGCCAGACCATCGTATTCTCCAATGATGCGGTTGAGTTCTTCCGCTGAAAGACCCGTCTTGATGTCCACATCAATTCCTTCTTCCTGCTGGAATAACCGGATGCCGGCTTCCCCGAGGTTATCGCTTATTAATACTTTCATGACTTCCCCCTGTAAAAAATTATCGGGTTTATAATAAAGTTAAGAGATATTGCTTCTGTAACCAATGCAATTACTGCCTGGACGAAAACTGCCGACAGGTAAACCGGAGCTGCGGTTTGCTCGCAAGGATGAACCCAGGTTCTGTGACTGACAGTTTTGTCCGCTTTGAATTCGGGAAACACATCGGGTGTCCATTGAGGCGCCAGATGCGTCAATTCAGATACGTCAATTTCCTCCCTGTGCAAATGATTATGTCGGATATCGGGCTGTTGACAGGTGGTAATCAGCTGACAACTGGCCCTATAGCATATAAAGTTATTGCTGTTTGTCAAGAATAACCCGAATATCGGATGAACTTTTTTTAATCCCGTCAGCTGTCTGTGAGCGTAGAAAATATGACTCGTTAAATTCTGGGTGGCCTTTGCTGTCCGTCTCGATTCTGTTTTCAAGGTGGAATTCGGTGAGATCGCAGTTTCTGGTGCGCACTGAAGGCAAAAGGGTAAAATAACCGATAGCTGAAGCGTTTATTGGCGATGGCGTTGATTTCAGATGTAGTTTCGGAACGTTTTTGCGATAGCTGAATATTCGGGATTGATCATAACTGCGGCCATATTTTGCAGTGCGTTGCCTCGGAGTCCCGTCCGTTGCCGGCATCCCCCGGATTGTGCTGGAAAGGCCGGCAATGGGCGGGACGGACTCCGTGACATGCTCGCCGCAGTTATGATCAAGCTCGTTTCATGCTTCGGGTTGAATCCTTTTGTTTTTTTCAGGAAACTTCCGGATTACGTGAGGGGGGGCTCCGGGCGGATGATATCAGGATACGGGCCGTCCGCCCGTATGACATAATCGAAGGGGATGGGTTCTAATTTCGGCTAAATTTATTTTTACAGGGTTGCATCCCGTTTTCGTCATTCTCGCGAAAGCGGGAATTTAAAGACCGACCGAACTGGATCCCCGCGGGGATGATACAATGGCCGATGATAAAACCAACCCTAATGGGAGGCATGAGGGTAAACAGGAAGCGGAGTTGCATGGCTCCGCTTCCTGTTGTTTTAAAGAAGTCACAACTGGGAGGTATACTAATCTATGCGATCTCGAGGTTTGGGAAATCAGGAAAACGCCTTATTTTGCAACTTTTCGTTTCAGGAAATAGCCATCCGGGTCACATTTTTCCCGTAACAGCACGAGATCTTCTTCCGTAGGCTCACTCATTTCCTTCAGATCCGGAGAAATCAACAGCTCAAAGCCGACTTTCTCCTGAATATAGGCTGCGGTTTTACCCGGAATGATTTCAAGAAGCATCATTCGTCTGGTTTCTTCATCAAATCCAAAAAGTGCCTCGTTGGTGATGACTCTGTAGGGGCCGGCACCATAGACGCCTGCCTTGATTCTGTAATCTTCAGAACCGTCGCCAAATCCGATACTGGTCACAAACTGCACTTTTTCAACAAATCTTCTTTTTTCAAGTGCCATGATGGCAATGGTTTTTTCACAGTTCGCTGACATTGCACCGGCGCCGCCGCTTCCCGGAAATCTTACCTGGGGCGAATCGTAAGTACCGCCCTGAAATGTTGAATTGAGATTTCCATACATGTCTATTTCCGCGCCACCGATGAAGGCATAGTCTGCATATCCTCTCTGGGTCAGTTCAAAAGCGCCGCAAAGGCCTTTAGCATAAAGGGCTTTGCGAAATGCTTTCGTGTCACCAACCGACAGAGGCAGCCCCTGTTCCAGAATAGCACCCAGTGATCCGGCTTCAAATATCATCTGAAGGCTGGGGGCGTGGGTGAGCTGGGCATGGATGGACGCAATGATAGGTAACCCGGTGCCGACGAATACGACGGTTTCATCTTTCAATATTTTTGATCCGGCATAAGCGATCATTTCAAATGGTCCATAATCAGGCATTATTCCCTCCTATTAGCTGTTAATTGGTTTCTTGTGCGATACCATCAATCAGGCTCGCTAAATAATTACCGGCTGAATACCATCCCCTTGCCTGAGTTTCTTCATTGTATCATATGGCCGCGTGCCAAGATAATCATCAAAGGTTTCGCAACCAAATACATATTTATCGTAGTAAGCTTTCAGAGCGTCCTTGCTGCCTGTTTTCCTGAATTCATCACATGTCTTTCTGAAGGCAAGGATCTCCGGCATGTCGAACCAGTAGGATCCGTAACATGCACCGGGGTAGGCGCCGAATGGCTGCTCAACGACCGCATCGACCGTCACATACGGGATTTCTGTCAGGTTGGGATATCGTCGGATATATTCGTTGGGGATGATCTGCTCAACAGACATGATCGTGTGATTGGCGGCTTGAGAGATTTCGGGGCATGTGCAAAGCGCACCGAATATTTTTGCGTTGCCGTGCATATCGGCTGCAGGTACGTGAATAATGCCGACATCCGGATTGCAGGAAGGAACCAGATAGATGTTCTCATCGGTGAACGGGCATTTGATCATCTTGCCCCTGTTGACCAGTTCCATATCGCATCCGCCATGATCACGGGTCGGTATGAAGGGAATTCCCATTGCGCCGGCTTTGAAGCGTGCGGACATTCCGTAATTGGTGTAATCATCCACCTGAATCTCGCCCCTGCCGAGCAGGTATCTGAAAATCGGGGCGATTCCAATGACTTCATATCCCCACCACGCCAGTTCCACCCGTTTGATTGATACATGGTCAGGATCTAGAATCATGGCGCCGGCGAGCAGTTCGCAGCAGATGGAGTTCGATTGCATGGACAGCGTAAGATCCCTGGCGCCGTGTCGAATGATTTCATGAATAATGGCAACCGGTACCCGGGTGTTTACAAAACCGCCGATGCCGAGTTGGATTCCGTCTTTAATGTATTTTGCTACGGCCTCTTTCATGGTTGTCCGCTTGTCGTGCAGACCTTTTTTTTTGGCAACAGCGGCTTTTCTTGCTTCTCGTGGCGTTGGCCCCCAATACTCAAAAGGGATGTCCCGTTTTTTGATGGTACCCTTATCTAAATTGGTTATGCGTGTGATCGAAGAACTTGCTTGTTCAGTCATAAACAACCTCCTTCAAAGATGTTTGGGTCGAGTTCGTTTCCATCAATAAATGGCCTTTTCGAAGTCTGCGTCAATCTGTGGAATTGCTTGTGTGGCTTGCTTCAGCAAGCCTTCCTGCATTCCCTTGATTTCCTTGACCTTGGGTGAAAAATTTTATTTCCGGATTGGAAACATACTTTGGTGTCAATCCGGTGAAAGCCGAATTTCCGGATGAACACGAGTGAATAATTTTGTAGATAATCGCTCAAAGGCGGAAAGGTGACGATGCCGCAAGCCGATTTTGATAAATTTGTATCATTGCACGGATCCCAATGAGCAAATTGATACGTTTAATCGAACAGCCGTAAGGAAAATGTGTTGATATGATAGGTGCAGATGAACCGTGATGGCAGCATGAACTTGTTGATAACCCTTTATACTGCTGTCGCTTTTGAGGGTGCAGTAACAACGTCCACGCGTTTTGCGCTTCATTCTGTTTTCACTGAGGCGTACATAAGTACGCCTCAGTCCCAGAACTTGGCGATGCCTTGAACTTTTTGCTCTGCCGTCTCAAATTTGATTTTTTACGAGGCCATCATCATTTTGTTGATGAAAGAAATGCGTTGGTTCGTTTGTCAGCTGATCCAGGCTTTGCCTACGGGTACGTTGACTCCAAAATCGGCAAGAATTACGTGGGCCATGACATACCATGCCAGAGAGGCGCATACGATCAGGTCCCATGCGGCAACTTTGGTCATTGCCGGAAAACCAAAATGCGCTAGAACCAGTAAGATAAAGCCAACCAGTAAGGTGGCAAATGTCCATGCCAGAGCGCTGTTGGTTCTCATGGAAGCGACAAACATGATAGCCGTGTAAAATGTCCACACGAGCATAAAACAGCCCACGTCAGTTGTGCTGGCCTTGTAAATGTTAAAATGGTTTAAAAGAAAAATAACACCCAGAGCGATCCAGAACGCGCCATATGAGGTAAAAGCGCTGAAACCGAAAGTGTTGCCAGTCTTTTGTTCCAGAAATCCGGCGATCATCTGGGCCAGTCCCCCATAAATCAATCCACAGGCTACAATTGGGCCTACGCCGCACCATCCCAGGTTGTGAAACTGCAGAATCATGGTGGTTAACGCGAATCCTGCCAAGCCTATTGCCGCTGGATTTGCTAATTTTTGTTCAGCCATACATCCTCCTTGGTTAAAATATGGTTAATGCGTTGAAGTTACTATAGCCGGTCAATGCATAATCAAATTCGTTCTATTGTATGGGAGTAGGAAAATGGTATTGAATGAATGACCAGTATACAGCTCTTTTATAAATGAAAAAAAAATATTTAAAAAAATAAGATCAAAAACTGAACATGATTCATGAGTATAGAAAGACTACCTGCTTGTCAAGAATAAAATGACCATCTTTACTCAAAATTATTCTGTTTAGGACAAAATATGGTACGATAAGGTGATTACCTGAAATATGATAATAAAAAATTTTTAAAGCAGCCTTACCGGTTAGAAGGATTGGTTATTTGTGACGTGTGTTTTATCCGGATGAGCCCTATTGATCATAATGTATTCGATGGATATTTATTTGCTATTTGACTTGTCTATAAGCTGTTTCGGGTCGAAAACGGATAAAAAAGAGGAGCCGTATGATTGCTTTGTTACGATGTGATTTGATCTTAAGCCATATGTGAATGCTTATGAGTGTTGATTTTTGTGCCTGTTGAGCAGGGGTAATTAATAAAAACTGTCTTTTCAGACAGAGGCTCTGGCTGAAAAGATATTTGAAGTAAACATGGATATGTATATTCCAAGAGCTTCCTATTAATTTTATACGTTGGTCAGTTTTTGATTGTCAATATTAAAATGTAATCGATTCTGACAGAATCTGTGTACACAGGGATAAAAAAAGGGGGGCTAAGAAAACCCCCCTGTAAAATATTTTGTTGGTGGAGCTGAGGGGGCTCGAACCCCTGACCTCATGGCTGCCAGCCATGCGCTCTCCCAGCTGAGCTACAGCCCCACGTAATTTTTATTTATCTACCAAACACTTTTTTTTATGTCAATATAAAAATATGTCAACAGGCAAATTGTGCCAATATGGGAAAGGATACTTTTTGGCATTTCGTTATGCTGACAGATTTCATGATTGATGTTGCCGAACCATCGTTTAAGCAGTTACGGCGTTGTCGTATAAAGCTGGGGACAGGATTTTACAGATCCGAAAATGGTAAATGGTTGACAAATTTCAATATCAAAAATAGAATATTTATTTATACAAAAAAACAGGGATAATTAAAACACAGTTAATCACCGGGGGCAGAGGGCAGGGCGGTTTTATGCTTTTTTCAAGGCACATCAGACAGTTGGCGATGGCGTGATGAAATAGTCCGGCGTCTGACTTGAGCGGGCTGCCCGGATGTGTTTGTTCCTGAATTCGTCTGAATTATGATATATGCTGATATCAATACGGATACGGTTAGTATGATTTAAGAAAGAGATTATAAACAGAGAGGAACTGTATGCTCAATTTAATGAGAAGCAAAGCCAATACATGGGTTATAAAATTTCTTTTGGGTGCCATCGTTATCGTCTTTGTTTTTTGGGGGGTCGGAAGTTTTCGTTCAAAACGGGGCGCACGGGTTGCAACCGTCAATGGAGAGACGATTACCATAGAAGAATACCGAGAGTCATATGATTCGTTGATTGAACAATTGCGGCAGAGATTCGGAAGCTCTCTGAATGATGATATGATTAATCTGCTTCAGGTTAAGCACCAGGCGCTGGATCGCCTGATTGATCAGAGGCTGTTGCTTCAGGAGGCAGATGAACTGAGCTTTAAAGTTTCAGACAGCGAACTTGCTGAAACAATTAGAAGTATGAGCGCCTTTCATGCCAACGGTGTGTTTGATCAGGGCCTGTATAAAAATATATTGAGTCGGTACCAGATGACTCCGGAACAGTTCGAGAATTTTCAGCGCAAGTCCATGCTGATCGAAAAAGTGAGGACATTGATTGTCGACAGTGTCAAGGTGTCAGATCAGGAGGCGATGGCCTGGTACAACTGGGAAAACGCCTCTGCCAACATTGATTTTGTCATGTTTGATCCCAGCCGTTATCAGGACATTGCGCATAGCGATGAGGCGATCCGCCTCTATTACGATCAACACAAGGAAACCTACAAGACCGATCCCATGGTTAAGGTTCAATACCTGCGGTTTGAGCCTGAAGCCTATAAAAGCGAAATTCAGTTGACCAGTGAGGAAATTGAGGAATACTATAATTCAAATCTGTCTGAATTTGAAACCCCTGCAACCGTCGAGGCCCGTCATATTCTTCTGAAGGTCAATGAAAATGACAGCGACGAGGCCGTTGCCAAAGCAAAACAAAAGGCCATGGATATTTTCAAAATGTCCCGGGAAGGTAAAGATTTTGCAGCGCTGGCCAAACAATATTCAGAAGGACCTGCCAAAAAGGACGGCGGCTATCTGGGTATCTTTAAACGTCAGGATATGGTCAAGCCTTTTTCCGACAAAGCCTTTTCAATGAAGCCGGGGGAAATCAGCGAACCGGTCCGTACCCGTTTCGGGTGGCACCTGATCAAGGTGGAGAAGGTCAATGAGGCCTCCACGATGTCATTGAAAGAGGCGGAAGAAAAAATTCGTGGAATTCTGACGGAAGACAAAACGCGGACGCTCGCATATGACTCGGCCGAAGCCGTTTACGATGCGTTTATCGAAGGGGATAACCTGGCAGATATCGCAAAGTCCAGACAGCTGGAGATTCATACTACGGATTTTTTTTCCGGAAAGGATTCGGTCAATGGGATCAGTAAGTCCTCTGAATTCGTAGCGGTCGCGTTTAACCTTTCAGCTATGGAGATAAGTGACATTCAGGACCTGGGTGATGGATATTACCTGATTCAGGTGATCGAAAAAGAATCGGAAAAAATACCCGGTTTGGATACCGTCAAAGACAGGGTCATGAGTGATTTTATCAGTGATAAACAGGGCGAAAAAGCGGCTGAAGATTCAAACCGGTTCTTTTCCGCTCTTAAATCCGGCAAGTCGATGGAGGAAGAAGTCAAATCATACGGCGTGACGGTGTCCTATACCGGATGGTTTAAACGAAACGCATCAATTCCGGAAATTGGCTATGAATCAGAGATTGCCGAAGCGTCGTTTAAACTGTCTGCTGACAATCCCCTTCCTGAGCGTGTCTTTAAAGGTGCAAAGGGCTATTACGTGATCAGATTCGGTGAAAGAAAAACCCCTGATGCCCAAGCGTTTGAAAAGGCCAGATCTGAGGTGACCGATCGACTCCTGAAGCAGAAGCAATTTAAAACATTCGATACATGGCTGGCCGGGATCAAAGAAAAAAGCGATATCGCTCTTCTGAACGAAGACTTGATAAAATAGCTGCTGTAACAGCGTGGGGTTATGGATATTTGGGCCTTGATCATCGTTTCGGCCGCGTTGTCGAGAAACTCCGTAGTTACTTATTCGGAAATATGGCCGAAGCTATGATCAAGCCCGGTATTTGATACGAAATGCGATCGCATGTCACGCTGTTTCTGTTGTGAAAGGATGATACGATTTGAAATTTTTCACGTCTGGTGGATCTGGGGCTTAATGGTTCCATAGCGTCTTAAATTTATAACTGTTGTTTGAATATTCAGTAAAGGCCTGTTCAGCTTGCCACTCGAATTGATGTCGGTGTCTTTCAGGGATACAGAACAGCCCTTAAATTTGAGGAACGTCTGGTAAAAAAGCGATTAATGGCAGTCGGGGATATGAGTGCAGTCGGCTTAAAGGAAAAATCCGGTAAAGGCAGAAGTCAGACCAAGAAATGTCCGGATTGCTTTACACATCTTTCCCTGGATGCAACGGTTTGTCCATATTGCAAAAAGAAAGTGGGTAAGGTTGATCATCAAGGGATGGCGAAAAAGCCGGTGGATTGGAAGGCCTATTTAATTTGTCTGTTGTGCTGGGCAGGATTTGGGCTATATATGTGGTGGGCTTTTTTTAGAGACTGAATTGCCGGCGAATGTGTGAGAATGTTTTGTGCCGGGGGATCTGCTTTTCAGGATAGAATGAATTCCTTCCCGTCTGAAGTTGATCCTTTTTTTTCGGCATACGTATCATTCTGTGGATTGCGCTGGCATGGGGAAATTGGTTTTCATTATCAGAGGGGGTTGCCATGGCTGTATCTGAGCTGACACCGGAAGATAAAAAAGTATTGTTGAAAGTCGCGCGGCGCGCGATAGAATCCAGGCTGACAGGCGGGGCCCTGTTTCAACAGGCGGGGCAGGTTTCCTCCAGACTACGCCAAAAGCGCGGCTGCTTTGTCACGCTTCATAAAAAGGGAGATCTCAGGGGCTGTATCGGCATTATCGAACCGGTAAGGGAATTGATTACAGGTGTTGAAGAAAATGCCGTTCATGCTGCTTTCAGCGATACCCGTTTTGCCCCCCTTCAAGTGGATGAACTCGATGATATTGTATTGGAAATCAGCGTGTTGTCTGTTCCTGAAGTTCTTCATTATTCAGATTCGGAAGATCTTAAAAAAAAACTCAAGCCCGGAATACACGGTGTGATATTATCGAAAGGTTACCGTACGGCTACATTCCTGCCGCAGGTGTGGGAGCAGCTTTCCGGAAAGGACGTGTTTTTAACCCAGCTGTGTTTAAAGGCGGGTCTGTCCGGTGACTGTTGGAAAAAAAATGACATTGGGGTCAAAGTCTATACGGCTGAGTATTTTTCAGAATGAAAGCAATCAGTTATTTTGATACCATCGCTCGTATCATGTCAGCGGCATTTTCAGCATGATCGGCTATGGACCCGATGATTTCAGCCATCCGGATAATGTGAAATACAGTTAAAGGGTCCGTGTTCATCTTAAACGCCCTCCGCTTTATCCGCCCTTCCACTTTATCGGTTTCCTGTTCCTGTTTATGAAGGGTCCGGATCACCGCCATAACGATTTCCCGCTGTTTAGCCGAACATCGGTTGAAATATTTTCTCGCTTCGGCTACCAGATTGCTCAATTCTTCAATCGGATCGATCACCGTATCGACCAGCAAAAGAAAATCTTCACGAAGTTCTTCAGGAATTCCGGAATCACTTTTCATGGAAATCCAGTCGATGGCATCTTCGACGGCATCAAGAACATCGTCCTGCTCTCTCAGGTAGCGGAAAAATTCCAGCTTTTCCAGAGGCAGGAATGTGCCTTTCGGGAGACGCCCGTGAATTTTCCGTTTGATCGAATCTGCCTCCCTTTCTATTTCTATGATCTTCTGTCTGAGGTCTTCAAACCGTTCATGTTTGCCCGTGACATAACATTCAATCGCCTGCTGGAAAAACCATGTGCATTCCTTTACTTTTTCCGCATGTTCCTGAAGACTGTCAAACGGTGAACCGATAAGGTTTGACAGAAATGGAATTCGCATTGCTATCTCCTTGTTAAGCCATATATCAGGATATTACCTCAGTCGTCAGATAAAAGAGTCCAGACCGCGGTTTCTTTTTTCAGGCGAACGGATTTTTTCGGGCAACTGCTGGTATCCGGCTATAAGCTGTAAGCATTTTTTTTATAAGGTATGACCCTGCCCTTTTGAACCGTATGGGTGAAAATCAGTTACACTGATGGGGCAAACGTAAACGCGGAAATAATAAGTCGATCCGAAAATGAGTATGCCATCCCGGGTAATTATATTCTGTTTATCTGTATTTTCCGTCAACCGACTCTGTTCTGGCAGTTGCTGCTTGATTTATCGTTTCGTGGATGCCGCGCAAGTGTTTTCAGTGCCTATATAACGACGGTCATTGAAAATCAATGTTAAATCGGGTCCGATGACAGGTAAAAACAGTTAAACGGCATCGGCTTATTGAAAAAAGTTGTGAAATCGTCATAATAATGAAACGATATGATCGTCAGCTCTGATTTGCCGGATAAAAAGCGTGCGCTGTGAGTAAAAACAGGCTGCACCGCTTGCCCCTCAATGGGGGCGCCATACGGATCGACACATTATTTTTACATTGGAACGGCCATGAAGCTTTTTTTTGCGCTGCTGCTGATTATTTTCCTTGCTTTCAGCGGATACCACCTGAGTTTCAGGGAGTTGAAGCTTCCTGTGGTTGCCCGGAAATTTTATTTGACCGGTACCGAATTTCTTTTCTTGGGGCTGTTGCTCGGGCCTGAATTTGTCAATATGTTTGATGCCGGTATCCTCAAGGGCCTGGAGCCACTGTCCGGTCTGATACTGGGGTGGATCGGTCTGCTGTTTGGGCTTCAGTTCGAAATAAACAAAATGCGACGGTTTCCGGTGGAATATTTCCGGGCGGCGACAGTGGAGGGGTTGGTCACAGGGGGTGTCGTGCTGACGGGGACCTTTCTGGTACTGTACTTTTTCTTCAGAATGGACCTGCTCATGATCGGCATCGTTTCTATGGCGCTGTCCGCTTCTGCTGCCTGTACCGCTCAAACGGGGCTGGCCCTGGTAGCACCGGGTTTGATTGCAAAACGCCAGGAAACGGCCAGCATCCTGAGATATATATCGAGTTTTGACGGCTTGATTGCGTTATGCTTTCTCGGCCTGAGCTATCTGCTCCGACCGCTGGCGGTGGCGGGGTATTCCTGGGGGGGGGTGATCGGTTACAGAACCGTGATTGCGGTTGGAACATTTGTTGTAATTCTTTTCCTTTATACCTTGTTCATGGGGGGGCGTCGCAATGAGAAAGAATTGCTGCTGGTGATGATCGGCATGGCCGTGCTGACCAGTGGCACGGCATCCGTACTCAATTTTTCACCTCTGATTATGAATTTTCTCATGGGAGTATGCCTTGTCAATCTGTCCAGACAGAAAGAATTGATTTTTCAAATTTTGATCAGTGTTGAAAAACCTGTGTATATTATGCTGATGGTTTTTCTTGGAATCAGCTGGCATCTGACCACCGTCTGGCCGTTTATTCTGGGTGCGGGATTTTGCGTCTTGCGGATTACGGGTAAATTTTCCGGGGGGTATATGGTCAGTCGCTTTATTCCCGGTATGCAACACGTGACCCGTCAGCTGGGGTTCGGCCTTATAGAACAGGGCGGCCTTTCGCTGGCCGTGTTATACGATTTCCAGTACGGGGTTGTCGGTGACCTCTCTGCGCATGTGCTCAGTGTAGTGATTGTTTCCGTGATGATCAGTGATGTGGTGAGTATGCATTATCTTCTTCGTCTTTTCAAAAAGGAATCCGGATGAATCCGTTTTATCCAAAACAGGTCGGTCGGATTATTCTGATACTGGGTATTCTGTTTTTTTTCGCGTTCTGGTTCAGCCGCTGCCACCCGGACTCCAGCTGGCAGCGGGCAGGATTGATCAATTTTTTTATAGGTTTTGTCCTGTTGAGCGCGTTCGTGATCGCCCGGCTGTTGCAATCGTTCCGGCTTCCATTGATCAGCGGTTATATTTTCGCTGGAATACTGGCCGGACCTTATGTGACGGGGTTCCTTTCTGTTGAAATGGTTCAAGGCCTGAAACTGGTGGATGATCTGGCGCTGAGTTTTATCGCCCTGACTGCGGGCGGCGCTCTGAAAATCAGTTTTATCAGAAGGCGAACAAAGGCAATTGGGCTCAATATACTCCTGCAATCCATTATCGTGTTTGTTGTCGTATTTGTGTTTGTAAGGATGACGGGGGGATATTTTACCCTGATCCGGCAGCTGATGGGACCCGAATTGATGGTTCTGGCCATATTGCTGGCGGTTGTGTCCGTGGCCCGTTCCCCATCTTCGGCCATCGCCGTTATCAGCGAATGCCGTGCAACCGGGCCGTTTACCGATATGGTTCTCGGGGTCACCGTCGCCATAGATGTGCTCATCATCATACAGTTTACTCTGGCGCTGACGGTTTCAAAGATGATGTTGTCGGGTACCGGCATCGGCCAGTACCAGTTGATTATGGCATTATGCGGCGAAATTGCCGTTTCGGTGATCATCGGCATTGCGCTGGGCAAAGCCACCGCGGAATATATCCGGTGGGCCGGACATGACCTTCCGCTGTTTCTTCTGTTCATGGCGTTCGGGGTGACCAAGACCTCGGTCTGGATCGGTACATTCATGAGCGCAGCATTTGATATCCATTTGAACCTGGAACCGCTGCTCATTTGTATGAGTGCCGGTTTTACCGTACAAAATTTCAGCCCGTCCGGCAGCACTTTCATGGCCAGTCTGGAAAAGGTCGCGTTGCCGATTTATGTGATGTTTTTTTCCCTTGCCGGTGCTTCGCTCAATCTCGAAGCGCTGCTGATATGCTGGCCTTTTGCGGTCAGTCTTGCGTTGGTCCGGATGGTCGGAATTTTCTGGGGCACATGGTTTGCCGGTATGATCAACAACGATCCCCGCGTTCATAATCGTAATGCGTGGATGGCGTTTATGACACAGGCAGGGGTTGCCATTGGGTTGGCGCAACTGGCGCAACGCCAGTTTCCTGAAATCGGCGGATATTTATCGACGGTCGTTCTGGCTGTGATTGCCATTAACCAGATTATAGGCCCCATTACGTTAAAACTGGCGCTGAACCGGGTAGGGGAAGCTGCGGATTCGTAACCGGTACGCCAACGCGGTATAAGCATAAGAGGTGGCGGATTATTCGGATTTTGTATCGGGTACTTGTTTCAAAAGCCGCCCGATTTTTTTTTCCATATGTTTTTTTTGCTGCATGTGAGTGACTCCATGGCCCAGCCGGCCGAATCGGGTTACGGGTGAGACAAAATAGATGCCCTGGTGAGGTTTTTCTGTTTCGAGGCACAGGGTTTCCAGAAAGGCGATGGCCTGATCAAGGGTGTCAGGCGCTTCTATAATTGTGAAAACGGTTTTGTTATGGGGCATTCCTCCGCTGGTCAGTGCCCGGAATCCTGCAAAAATAGGGATATGGTGGCTGATCAGCTGAAGAGAGTCGGTCGATTCGATCACGGTGGCGCCGGTTATGCCAATATCCAGCCATCCGGTGATCAGGTCGTCCAGAAGCTGTTCATTGTTGATGACTGCGACTAAAACGTACACCTGTTTCACTTTAACATAAATCCATTATCGAACGGGGTTAATGAAAGGTCATTTTTTCTTCCAGTTGTCGAACCGATTCCATAAGGATATCGGGATGTTCGGCTTGCCGGATCAGGTTTAAAAAGTTACTCTGCCTGCAGAGTCTGGAAATTCCTGCAAGCAGTTGGATATGAAGTGGGATTGCGTTTTCAGGTATGATCAGGGATAAAATGATGTCGACGGGGCGTCCGTCAATCGAATCAAACTCAATCGGGCAGGTCAGGCGAATCAGCAGAACCGATGCGGTATTGACCTCGGCGCAGGTCGTATGCGGAAGACCAATGCCGTCGCCGATGCCGGTAGTCATGGTGTTTTCCCTTTGTTTCATTCCTTCATAAAGAGAATTTGGATCATTGACAATGCCCATCGCCCGGCACTTGTCGGCGATAAAATGAAGCAGGGTTTCCTTGTCTGGAAGAGAAACGTCCAGAAGGATACCTTCCGATTGAAGATGATGCCAGATTTTCATAAGTATATATAGGCGTGTAATAAGTTAACGTTTATTTGGCTTTTTTTTCTTAACCTAATCTATTCGGTATCAGGTGTCAATAACCGTTTCAGTTCAGGCAGACAGCTGACAGTGGAGATACCGCAGGCCAACTCAGTTGAATCAAACGGTTTGCAGTGCGCGGTATCAGGTGATATGGTCAATGCCGGGAGTGAGGATAACCGGCCCATGGCGGGGACTGATTCCTGTACTGAGGCCGTGATAACGTGGCCGAAATTATGATCAAGCCCGAAGAAATCATAAAGTCATTTTCATGAGGTATAAAACGGGATTAAAAGGAGTTTTACTGGTCGGCACCGCATTTCTCATCATGTCCTGCGGGGCATTGAATACCTCTTACCGTGCGACAAAGGCAACCTTAAAGGCAACATACCGGGTGTCAAAAGGCGTAGCGGTCGTTGGCATGGGGGCGGGGAAAATGGTGTACAGGGTGGGCCAGTTTACTTTTCAGGTGGCAATGGCGCCATTAAGCTGGCCGCTGACTCACGACTCCATAGAATCCATAGGGAATCTGCCTCCGAAGGAAGCAATCCGAAAGGGGAAGGTCAAAAGTTCGCCTTATGTCGTCAATGGGAATCGTTATGTTCCCATGTCGGTCGATCAGGCGCAACATTTCAGGCAAACGGGTACGGCCTCGTGGTATGGATATGAGACATTTCGCCAAAAGGGCGGTCACATGACTGCGAACGGGGAATCTTTCGATCCGGATGGGTTTAATGCCGCCCATAAATATCTGCCGCTGCCGACTTATGTGAGAGTGAAAAACCTGGAAAACAACCGGGAAATTATTGTCCGGGTCAATGACCGGGGCCCGTTTGTCGATGGCCGGATTATCGATCTGAGTGGCGGCGCTGCCCGGAAACTCGGGTTTTACAGAAAAGGAACCGCCAGGGTGCTGGTTGAAACGGTAATGGTAAATGATGCCTGAGTCAGAAGTCAGAGGTCGGAAGACAGAAGACTCACGACTGAAGAAGCCTGAGGACTATGGATGATATGGATTAAATGGGCAGTGCTTCCTGCTGCCGCCTACCTGCTGGGCTCCATCCCCTTCGGGGTGGTGTTGACCCGCCGGTTTGCCGGGATCGATATCCGGCGGGAAGGCAGCCGGAATATCGGTGCGACCAATGTCAGACGCCTCGCCGGTTCAAAACTGGCGGCACTGACGCTGGCAGGGGATGTGCTAAAGGGCGCGGTGCCGGTATATGCCGCCATTTTTCTGTCCGTTTTTGATCAAGTGGCTGCCCGGGATGCGTATGTGTCTGTTGTGGCCCTGTCGGCATTGCTGGGCCATCTGTATCCGGTGTATATGAAATTTAAAGGCGGTGGTAAAGGCGTTGCCACGGCTGCCGGGTGCTTTTTGATTATTTCCCCCGTGTCCGTCGTGATTTGCGTTCTGGTGTTCATGCTGATGGTCCGATGGTCAAACCGGGTTTCTGCCGGATCTCTGTCGGCGGCGGCTGTATTGCCGGCTGCGGTCTGGGCAGTGACCGGTTCTGTCATATATGCCGGGTGCGCTGTGATGACGGCAGCCTGGATTGGTTATCGGCACAGGGACAATGTCCGGCGACTGATCAATGGTACGGAACCGCTGTTTCGGGATAAAAAAAGCCGGTGACAAGTTTGGTTGGAAAATATTCTCATCCGCAGATTATGCAGATTTCAGCAGAGGTAAAAAATAATCTGTGTAATTTGCGGATAAATTTTTTGGTCCCAGGGCTCGGGAGTGAAGGGACGGCAAAAAAGCTTCGGTTGTCATTGATGCCTATTCGGCTTTCTTCGGTTGGTCCGGAAACCGTTTTAAAAGGGTCTGATGGACTTTTGAGATGATCCAGGTCGGTGTTGAAGCGCCTGCTGTGATGCCAACGACCTGTGCCGTGGACAGTGCGTTCAGGTCCAGATCGGCTTCGGTTTCCACGTGATAGGCGGGCTTTCCGGCCTGAATGGCAATTTGAACCAGCCGGCGGGTGTTTCCGCTGTTAAGGCCCCCGACGACCACGATGGCATCCACCGATCTGGCCAGTTGTCTGACTTTGGCCTGGCGTTTTTCGGTTGAATCGCAGATGGTATCAAAAAACGTGTAGTGAGTCAGGCGATTGCTGCTGAAATTTTTGATTTCATTGACAAGCTGTGCGTTTTGAGTGGTCTGGGCCACGATGATGGCCTTTTCGAAGACCGGCAGGGTCTTGAGCTGCTCGATGCTGTTGATTACGTAGCCGTTGTTCCGGGTATATCCCATGAGGCCGACGACTTCAGGATGGTCCTTGTCTCCAATGATAATGGAAGAAAAATTATGCAACGAGTGCCTGTCAATGATGGACTGCACCCGTATGACCCTGGGGCAGGTGGCATTGAGTATTTTAAATCCGGCGTGCTCGAGTTTTTTCCTGGCCCCGGGCGGAATGCCGTGGGCTCGGATGATGACGGTGCCGTTGCCCTGTTCCGGTATTTCGTCAAGCACTGTTATCCCCTTGTCCTCCAGGGACTTCAACACTTGGGGGTTGTGGATCAGCGGCCCGAATGTATAAATCGGTCCCTGATATTTTTTGGATGCGTCTATGGCCATCTCGACGGCTCTGCGAACGCCCATGCAGAAGCCGGCGTTGGTTGCAATTACTATTTTCATAGGCGGAACGTGGTCTGGTTTTGTGGTAATCTGTTTTCAGTCGGTTTACAGTTTCTGAATTTTGATTCGGCTCTGCCGCTGTCGCCGGGGAAGACGTTTGGTCGGGCCCTTTTTTTTTGTCGTCGGAACCCAGCCACTCTCTCCGTCGGCTTCCAAATCGAATCCCTTTAAGTCCATAAACAGGGCCATATCGATTTTTTCTTCAAACTCGGGTGAGCTGATGGTCGAGGCTCCCTGCGTGGTCGAATAATGAACGATATCCAGATCCGAACTGACCACAAGGGCTTTTTGCCTTTCCCTGCCGGCCATTTTTTTAATTAGCGTGTCGGCGGATTCGTTTATCCCGGAAAATTCGATATGAATTCCCTTGATTCGATCCCGTCGATTTGAAAAAACGGGGGCATTGGCACCGTCAAATACGATAGTGATTTTATGATGCTTGATTTGTCTGTAGTGAACAAGCCGTTCGATCAGTGCCTCCCGGCCAAGCTGGATATCCTGTTGATCCAGAGGGCTGAGCGCAGTTGACTGACGAATAAGGTTGTAACCATCTATAATGATATGAATCGTCATGGCGTTTACACGGTTGCTGAAACGGTCGGGATGAAAACCGCTTCGCTGGTTAGGGCGCAGGCGTACGGGACAGTTTCAAGAGGCCGATAACGCGATCCAGATCTTCATTGCTGTAAAACTCGATTTCAACCCTCCCTTTGTCCCCGCGTCGTTTTATCTGGACCCGGGTTCCAAAACCCCTGGAAAGGTCGTCTGACATGTTTGAAAAGTATATTTCTTCAGAACTGGGCCGCGGAGGTTCAACCGGCTCCTTTGACTCAGTTTTCATGCGTTTGATCAGCCGTTCGGTTTCCCTGACCGAGAGTTCTTTTGCCAGTACGGTTTTCCAGGCCGCAATCTGCTGAGAGAGGGTTTCGGCGCCCAGAAGGGCTCGCGCATGTCCCATGCTCAGGTTGCTGTCAATGATGCTGGCTTTAATCTGATCCGGTAGCTGTCGGAGTCTTAGCATGTTTGCTACAGAAGATCGGCTCTTGCCAACGCGGCCGGCGGCCTGTTCCTGTGTCAGATCGAATTCGGTTATCAGCCGGTGATAGGCATCGGCTTCTTCGAGGGGATTTAAATTCTCCCGCTGAATATTTTCGATAATCGACAGCTCAAGCAGCTCTTTGTCTGAAATATGTTTGATAATCACCGGTACCCGGGCAAGTCCTGCCATTTTAGCCGCACGCAGACGCCGTTCCCCCGCGATGAGTTCATATCTGTCTTGGTCTTTTCTGACCAGAAGCGGCTGCAGAATTCCGCGTTCTTTGATGGAATCACACAGCTGGGCCAGGTCTTCTCCGGAAAAAGTCATTCGGGGTTGATACCGGTTTGCATGAATTCGGTTGATATCACACTGGAAATACTCAGTGTCGTTGTCAATCGAGCCAATATCCGGAATAAGCGCATCCAGACCTCGCCCCAGGGCCATTTTTTTTCGGGGTTTGGCAGGGGGGGGGAGATTTTTTTTCAGGGGGGGGGAATCCTGCATGATTCTTTTCCCTCTAATGGATGGTTATTCATGATTTCCTCTGCCAGATCCAGATAACTTTTAGCGCCAACGGACGCCGGGTCATAGAGCAATATGGGTTTTCCGAAGCTGGGCGCTTCACCGAGACGGACGTTTCTGGG
>JAQWFD010000021.1 GCA_028704555.1 Desulfobacterales bacterium | reverse complement strand
CGGGCCCATGAAGCTAAAGCGCAAAAACTCGGCAAGCCTCAAACAGTTTGCGCTTTTTAACGCTTCATGGCCCCGACATCTTTTCCCCGGATCGCGCCATGTCGTACGCCGGCAACGGGCGGGACTCAGCGGCTGCGCACGGCAAAATATGGCCGCAGTTATGATCAAGCCCGAAATTCATTTCATGCAGAGCCGAAAAGATTTCAGATATTTTTTTGCGGCTCTGCGATTCGCGTGAAAACTGCTATTTTGCTTTCGGCTTGACTGGATCAAAAGAAGGCTATAAACGACTGCACCTTAAAAAATACGCGAGATCAGAATCTCGGAATCTGTTGCTTTAAAGATAACGCTGTCTTACTTAACATGAGAATGTATTTATCGCAAGCGGTTTTGACTTATGCCACCGGAAAGCAATTAAAATAAGTCTTTTAGCTGCACGTATTTATTCTACTTAAAAAGGCTTGTATACTGCCCGAACCCCTCTTTTTCCAGATCTTCTCTGGGGATGAATCGTAATGCGGCTGAATTGATGCAGTATCTCAGGCCTGTTGGCGGCGGGCCGTCCGGAAACACGTGGCCGAGGTGTGAATCGCCATATCGGCTCCTCACTTCGGTTCGCGCCATAAACAGTCTCCAGTCTGCCTTCTCCACAATATGATCGGCCTCCAGCGGTTGAGTGAAACTGGGCCACCCGGTTTCCGAATCATATTTATCCAGAGAGCTGAAAAGGGGTTCTCCGGAAACAATGTCAACATAGATGCCATCCCGTTTATGGCCCCAGTATTTGTTTTGAAACGCCGGTTCGGTGCCCCCATTCTGTGTGACCTCATACTGCAGCGGGGAGAGGCGTTTTTTCAATGTCTCCTCATCAGGTTTCGAGTAGCGGCTTTCCTTTGCCGGGATCTGGTTTGCCCCGTCATTTGCCCATATTTTTTTCAGGAACTGATCCCGTCCCGAACCGTATCGGTAATATTTATAGCGTATTCCATGGACATTATAATAATTCTGATGGTAATCCTCGGCTTCGTAGAACTTTGTAAACCTGACAATTTCGGTAACAATCGGCCGGTCAAAACGGCCGGATTCGGCAAGGGCCTGTCTGCTCGATTCGGCAATTTTTTTCTGTTCATCATCGTGATAAAAAATCATGCTCCGGTACTGGGGACCGCGATCCGCAAACTGGCCGTCGGGATCCGTGGGGTCCACATGCTGCCAGAAGGCGTCCATCAATTGCCGGTAGCTGATTCGGGAAGGATCATAATAGATCTGAACAGCCTCGACATGACCGGAGGTTCCGGCAGATACTTCCTCATACGTCGGTCGTTCCTTCTGTCCGCCGGTATAGCCGGATATGACCTTCACGACTCCGGGAATTTTTTCAAAATCAGCTTCCACGCACCAGAAACAGCCGCCTGCAACAGTGGCTATTGAGATTGTGTTTGATTTATCAGACATTTGCCCCCTCTCGTCTTTCTGTGAGATATCGGTATCCTGGCATCCGATCAGGTTCAGTAAAATGATAAATCCTGTCAACATGCCGGCAACACGGTATTTTTTCATCATTATGCCCCTTCAAATCGTTGAAAACCTGTTTTTTGCCTCCCTTTTTACCCCCCGGGCAACCCGACAATCCCGCCTATTGATTCCTCATCCTGTAATCAATCAGCGAGATACTGGCGGATGCCGTAAACGGTCCGGCAAGCCCGGCGCTGTTAAACTGCAGCCTCGACAGAGCCGTCCGGCTTCAAGAATCTGAGGGATCTTTGCAGAATCTGCCGGGAACTATAAGTGTATTCTGTTTTTCAGCATTTGCTTATGCAACGTCGGGGCAGATAATCGGACAAATATCTGTCGCCGAGATTGCCAGTCGTCTGAAATTCGATGAAGACGGGAAATGATGACATTTTTTGTTGATTCAGCTGATTGCGGGTGATGACGCATCTATCGATGCATACAGTGTCTGTTTAAAGCAGGGCGGATTTTATGTCTGCCGTTATCATAAAATTAGGATATAGTGAATGAAGATGTCAAATACAAATTGAAATGAAAGGATCAACGATGAAAAAATTATGTTTTTATGCTTTATTTTAATCTTCAGCATTCCGGCGATTTCGGAAGCACAGAATATCAAGGCGGATGCGGCGATTATTTGCAAGTTCGATTAATTTTACCGGCAGGTTGCAGACTGAGCAACGCTATGCTTGAGGGGCGTAAGTTTCTCTTTCTTTAAGCTATTCTAAGATAAAGACCTTTTGCCTTAAACGAAGTGCTCCTCCAGCGATAGCGCTCCTCAGTCAGCCCGCGGGGCGCTGATTTGTTCTGCCCCCGATTTTTTCAATTATTCCTCAGTTTTCCGATCAAGCACTTCAATGACAATTTTCGAGAGGAGAAAAAGAATTCCTGATTCTTCCTCTGACAAGGGTTCCAGTTCTTCATCTTCTGACTCTTCAACCAGTGCTTCCACCACATAGCTCATTAAATGGGGCTGTTGCATCAGCTGAGTTTCTGCTATCCTTTCGATGAATTTTTCATGGGTCCCCTCCAGTTTATCCATAAGGGCTTCGTTTTTTTCATGCACCTCGATGATTTCATCAAGTGAAATTTCCTCGATATTTTTTCCATAGGCCGCCTGAAAAGTCCTGTATATGACAAAAAACATGTAAAAGGACAGCTCCTGTACATCAGGGGACATTTCTTCGGTAAATTCGACTACAAACGAAAGAAGCTCCGGCTGCACATTGGCTATTTCCGCCAGCTTTTCGCTGGCTATTTCTTCCGTGAATTCGTCAAGTTCATCCAGGGTCTGGTCAATCTGGTTTTCAGATATGGGTTTCATGCTGTCTCTCTTTCTTTAAAGTAAGTGGGTTGTACGTATTGTATGAAATATGTTGAAGATGATAACGGCAGGTAGAGGAACAAGCCGGTTTGGAGCAGATTCCCATATCACCAAAACAGTCTTTAGTCATCTATTTCCGTTGTCCGTTTATCCGGATATTGCCACTGTAACCGGATAAACGGATTCCAAATTTTCAGCGCCACTTTATCGTTTAATCGCCTTAAATTCAAGATGCCTGAGAAAATATATCAGTTTTTACAGTGATTAAATGGAAAAGTCTATTTCCGGCTGATAGTGTCGGTGACACTGACAACGCCCGTTACCTCGACTGTCAGTCGGCCGGATAACCGTTCCAGCGTTTCGAACGGGAGTCGGGTTGGCGTTGCCGTCGTGCGTCTTTACTGGCCCGGCATCTCAGTTCGATCTGTTGTAATCCGAAGTCCCGTTTGCCGTTTTTCATTCCGGTAACCCGGTCCTCGTGCAGGATCGCCAGGTACTGAAACGCTCCTGAATCAGACAACACTTTTTCAACAGTCGCGGTTGCCTTCCGTACCGTGGCGACGCGACCGGGAGTGACTTCTCCGATGATCCGGGCGCCCAGGGCAGGTATACGGCAGACGGGTTCAGTCTGATTCGCAGTTTGTCAGTTCTATATCATATGTCAGGATTGGCTGAAAAGGCACACCGTCCGGAACGGAGCCGATTTTATGTCAACTGAATGAGAATGGTGAAGTAAAATCGGTTGAAACAGTATTGCGCAACCGGAAAGCAGGCATTTATGACTGCTGTAATCTACGACGGTCATAAATGCCTGCCCCTGATATCGAAATATGTGGATGCGTTTATGCGGGTGTTGCTCTGGCTTTTCAGAAATATATCAGAACGCACAGGATGCACTGACTCCGATCATTTTCGATCCGCCGTTTTCAAATGTTGCATCATAGACGTTATCATTATCCCAGGTCCGGCCGGTGATATACCGATCCTTTACGGTCAGGTAGGCACAGGAAATGTCATAGGTCCACTGGTTTCGGTGAAAACTGGCTCCCACGGTATATATCTGCCGATCGTTGGCCGGGACCGCGTAATCTACATATTCATCGGGGATAGGGGATTCGTCATTGACGTAGCCGGCCTGCAGATCCAGCCAGTCAAAAAGCGCGTACTCGAGCCCGACCTGGAACCGCCACGTATCCTCCCATCCTTTAATGCTGGTTCTGCTGCCGAGACGGTTTTCAAATTCAAATGTGAGCTGGTTATAGGCGCTCCATTTGGTGTGAACCGCGTCCACTTCAACCGTCAGCCGGTCAACGGGGGAAAACATGACACCGAGCGAAACAAGCTGGGGAATGGGTTCGGTGCCGCCAACCCCCGTATTGCTCTTCAGCGCTGATACCCAGGCTTCCGTTAAGGGTGAAGCGCCGGCCATCGCTGTATAATCCGCGTCTCCATCGACGGTGAGCGCAATCTCACTGCGGAAGGATGCTCCGAAAGCGAGCCGTTCAGAGGGCTTGTAATGCAGGGCAAAATTATAACCGTAATTCCAGCCGTCAGCCCGAACCTCGATTTTTACATCGTCGCCAGTTGCGTTTGTGAATTTGTCATAGGAAAAGTCGAGCCAGTCGGCCTCTACCCCGGCGGCAAAGGACAGATGGTCGGTCAGCTTTACGGCCAGGTTCGGGTTGAACGATAATGATTTGACCCCGGCGTAGGTGCAGTTGTACCGGCCGGCATACTCTTCTTCGTTCTCGAATTCAGTTCCGAGCCCGGCCCGGGAAAAAACTCCAAAACCGAGCCAGTATGTATCGTTGAGCTGGTGAGTATAGTACGCGTTGGGAATGAGCCAGGTATTGTCTGTTGCCTCGCCGTTGATCCCGTTTGCGCTGTTTTCGAAGTTGATATCGATGGTGGGGGTAATCACTGTCATCCCCGCCATGGTCTGTATGCCGGGCAGCTGCGTGATTCCGGCGGGATTGTAAGCCAGTGCCGACGGATCATCCGCGCGGCCGATCAATGCGCCGCCAAGCGCATTGCCCCTGGTTCCCCATTCATAAATTCCATAGCCGGCGCCAAAACAGGGAGCGGACAATGCGGACATAAAAAAGACGCACAGGATTACCGGTAACCATTTTTTTTTACTGACCATTGACTTGCTGAATTTCATCTTTCCCTCATCATAATAATGCATAAAAAAAATCCCGATACGTGATCGGGCAACCACAACCGTAATACGACTACTCGGACCCTTTTTTTAAAAAAATAAGGACTTGGTACACAGATGTATTTCTTTATACTGGTGAGTAAATAGAATTCAACTGTAAAAGGGACGAATTGTCTTTTTTGAGTGTAAAAGAATTGTAACAGGCAGATGAACAGTGATGAAAATGACAGGCAGGTGCCTTCGAGAAGGTTGTTATTCAAGGGGGTTGCGTTTTCGGCCAGATGAACCCCTTACGGAATACATCAGCCGTTTGGAACATGAAAGAAAAGGGCGGGCACGGGGGCCCGCCCCTGCGGAGGGTTGCGCGCTTTTTACCCCCGGCTTTATCCTCGGGTCAGTTGCCTGTATTTGATCCGGTGGGGCTGATCGGCGGCTTTGCCGAGTCGTTTTTTTCTGTCTGCCTCATAGTCTGAATAATTGCCTTCAAACCAGTTGACGGTACCGTCTCCTTCAAACGCAAGAATATGGGTGGCGATGCGGTCGAGAAACCATCGATCGTGACTGATCACTACCGCGCAGCCGCAAAAATTCTCAAGGGCTTCTTCCAGGGCACGCATGGTATTGACATCCAGATCATTGGTAGGCTCATCCAGAAGCAGCACATTGGCGCCCTGCTTGAGAATGCAGGCAAGATGGACGCGATTGCGCTCGCCGCCTGAAAGTATCCCTGTCTTTTTCTGCTGACTGGATCCGGGGAAATTAAACCGGGCCACATAGGCGCGTGAATTTACTTCCCGTTTTCCTAACTCCATTATGTCTTTGCCGCCGGAAATTACCTCCCATATGGTCTTTTCAGGCTCAAGGGTATCGCGTTCCTGATCCACATAAGCGAGTTTGACCGTATCTCCGATTTTAATGCTGCCGGAATCGGGTTTTTCCAGGCCGGTTATCAGCTTGAAAAGCGTGGTTTTGCCCGCGCCATTCGGTCCGATGATCCCCACAATACCGCCTGCGGGCAGGGCAAACGACATGCCTTCAAACAGGAGCCGGTCGCCAAAGGCTTTGCTCACATTTTCCGCTTCGATGACAATTTTTCCGAGTCGGGGTCCGGGCGGGATATAGATTTCAAGCTCTGTTTCCTGTTTTTCAGCATTCTGGTCCAGGAGCGATTCGTATGCATTGATACGCGCTTTTGCTTTTGTCTGGCGGCCTTTAGGGGACATGCGTATCCATTCCAATTCCCGCTGCAGGGTTCTTTGCCGCTCGGTCTCTTTTTTCTCCTCCTGTTTAAGCCGCGTCTGTTTCTGTTCAAGCCAGGAAGAATAATTTCCTTTCCACGGGATGCCTTCGCCTTTATGGAGTTCTAAAATCCAGCCCGCCAGGTTGTCCAGGAAATACCGATCGTGCGTTACGGCAATCACTGTGCCTTCATACGCCTGAAGATGATGTTCAAGCCATGCGACAGATTCAGCATCCAGATGATTTGTCGGTTCATCCAGGAGCAGAATCTCCGGTTTCTGCAACAACAGCCTGCAAAGTGCCACACGTCGTTTTTCGCCACCGGAAAGAACGCGGATGGGCGTGTCTCCCGGAGGACAGCGCAGTGCATCCATGGCCATTTCCAGTCGTGAATCAATGTCCCAGGCATCCAGATGATCGATTTTTTCCTGTAATTTGCCCTGACGCTCAATCAGTTGGTCCATTTTTTCATCGGACATGGGCTCGGCAAATTTTTCACTGATTTCGTTGTATTCGGCAACAAGATCAACTATTGCCTGCAGGCCCTCCTGAACAACCGCTTTGACCGTTTTATCTGCATCAAGGGCAGGCTCCTGTTCGAGAAATCCGATGGAGTATCCCTGCGACAGGATAACTTCCCCGTTATATTCCGGGTCGACACCTGCCATAATGCGCAAAAGGGAACTTTTCCCCGAACCGTTCAGCCCAAGGACACCGATCTTGGCACCATAAAAAAAGGAAAGGGATATATCTTTTAATACGGGTTTGCTCTGGTAAAACTTGCTGACGTTTATCATTGAATAAATAATTTTTTTTGAATCGTTACTCATGGGATAATTCCTCTGCTGGTTATATATAAATCGTTTTAAAAACGATAAATTTTCTGCCACAGTGTGTCCATCATAATGAGCGACCATCCGGAAATGGCTATTTTTTTCAATTTCTGCGGATGGCCCTGCAATATCATATTGTCTGTTAACATATAATCATTTAACAATAAAGCTTTTGATATTCGGATTGAACCGTGCGTATGTGCTTAATTGCTTTCGATTCAGGCGGTCTTCAGGTGTGACGTAAAGGGCGTTTAAAAATCGGGATGTTCTTCAATGAATATCGATATCATAAAAAAATTCCGTTGGTTCTTCAACTACCAGAGAATCAGTTTTTTTCAATAGCCTGGATGGCTGACGGGGGCACGTTGCATTGACCCCGTCAGCCCATATGTTTATTCTTCTACCACTTCGGCCTTGATGATCGTCACAGGTTCCTTGGGCACATCGTCGTGCATACCGGATTTTCCGGTGGGAACGGCCTTGATCTTGTTGACGATACCATGGCCCTTGACCACCTTTCCAAAAACCGCATAACCCCACCCCTGATCGGTTTTGGCGGTGTGATCCAGGAACGTATTGCTTTTTACGTTGATGAAAAACTGGGCGGTGGCACTGTGGGGAATCATGGTGCGGGCCATGGCAACGGTGTAGGCTTCATTTTTAAGCCCGTTGTCGGCTTCGTTTTCAATGGGTTCCCCGTGGGATTTTTCCTTCATGTCACTGGTAAGACCGCCTCCCTGGATCATGAAGCCGTTGATAACCCGATGAAAGATGGTGCCGTCATAGTGGCCTTCTTTCACGTAGTTCAGAAAATTGGCTACGGTTTTGGGCGCTTTGTCCTCATAAAGTTCTATCACAATGTCACCCATGCTGGTTTCTAATTTTACCAAAAGATTTCTCCTTTCTGATCGGGCACGAAGACTCCGAATTGGATAATACGTCAAATGCACGGCAGCTGGCACTTGAAACCGGATACCCTGTGAAAAGCGGCTGCCTGGAATTAGAAAATCATCGTTTTAATAAGATAGCTGCCCGGTATTGTCAACTATGTTGAAGGCCTGTTATCCGGACAGGATGAAACTGAAAAAATGAATTTTCATAACGAAATATTTGTAAGAACTGGACAATCCGGTATGTTTTGTTTATTATAGTCAGGTTACACGGGCCGGTTCTTACGCCCGTTTTTTTACGTCTTGAGATAACAGGGGAAAAAAGAATTATATGGGCAGGACACTTGAGAAAGAAATCAAACAACGCCGGACATTTGGCATTATCAGTCACCCGGATGCGGGAAAGACCACGCTTACCGAAAAATTGCTGTTGTTTGGCGGGGCCATTCAGATGGCCGGAGCGGTAAAATCCAGAAAAGCGGCCAATCATGCGGTCAGCGACTGGATGTCCATTGAAAAGGAGCGTGGAATTTCGGTCACGACCTCGGTGATGAAGTTCAATTACCGGGATTTTGATATCAATCTGCTCGATACACCCGGTCACCAGGATTTTTCAGAGGATACATACCGGGTGCTGACAGCAGTGGACAGCGCTTTAATGGTGATCGACTGCGCCAAGGGCGTGGAGGCCCAGACCGAGAAACTGATGGAGGTGTGCCGGATGCGCAACACGCCGGTTATTACCTTTATCAACAAGCTTGACCGGGAAGGGACCGATCCGATGGATATCCTTGCGGACATTGAGGAAAAACTGCAGATCGAGTGCTCGCCGCTTTCCTGGCCCATCGGGATGGGCAAAAGCTTTAAGGGCGTTTACAATATTTATCGGAGCCAGTTGCATCTTTTCACACCGGGACAGGATACCCGGACGCAGGACGGCATTGTCGTCAGCGATCTTTCCGATCCTGTTCTGGACGAATTGCTGGGCCGCCAGGCGAACACCCTCCGGGAGGATATCGAACTGCTCGAAGGGGCAAGCAATCCATTTGATTATAATGAATATTTGAAGGCAAATCAGACCCCGGTGTTTTTCGGAAGCGCCATCAATAATTTCGGTGTCAGGGAGCTGCTGGATTCTTTTGTCGAACTGGCGCCGGCGCCCGGCCCCCGTGCTACGGTCACCCGTCTGGTTTTTCCGGAGGAAGAAACCTTTTCAGGTTTTACCTTCAAAATTCAGGCCAATATGAATCCGGCCCATCGGGACCGGATTGCATTTTTTCGGATCTGTTCGGGTAAATTCACCCGCGGCATGAAGGTCATTCATCACCGGCTCGGCAAAGAAATAGCCCTTGCCAATGCCACCATTTTCATGGCCCAGGACCGGAAAAACGTGGAAGAGGCCTATCCCGGCGATATTATCGGCATCCATAATCACGGTACCATCAAGATCGGCGATACCTTTACGGATAAGGAACCCCTTAAATTTACCGGGATTCCCAATTTCGCGCCCGAGCATTTCCGACGGGTGCTGCTCAAAAATCCGCTCAAAGGAAAACAGCTCAACAAGGGGCTGGTGCAGATGGCCGAAGAGGGGGCAGTGCAGATGTTCCGGCCCGTTTCCGACAGCAGTTACATTCTGGGGGCGGTAGGGCAGCTGCAGTTTGAGGTGACGATGGCACGGCTGAAGGCCGAATACGGGGTGGATGCAGTCTACGAAGTGGTGGATTACGCCACGGCCCGCTGGATTACCTGTGATGACAGGAAAAAACTTGATGAGTTCAAAGACCAGAACCAGACCAACCTGGCCCTGGACGCGGAAGGGCATCTGGCCTTCCTGGCCACCAGTGAATGGCGTCTGTCCCACGCCATGGAACTTTTCCCGGATATCGTCTTCCACAAGACCCGGGAATATAGCTGAGGGGGCGAGAGTCGAGAGTCGTGAGTCTTTTGACCTCTGCCTTCACCCTCCAGACTGTTTGACAGTATAACCTTGCCGGGTCAGTTCTTCGATCAGCATGCTCCGGTGATCGCCCTGGATTTCAATGACACCGTCTTTGACGGTACCGCCGGTGCCGCATTTTTGTTTGAGTTGTTTTGCCAGTTTCAGAAGCCCGTCATGGGGCAGGGGAATACCGGTGATTGTGGTCACACCTTTTCCCTTGCGGCCTTTGGTTTCCCGCCCGATTCTTACAATTCCGTCGCCTTTGGGACCCGGCGCTTTGTTTTTCCGGCGGCACACGCAGCCGGCCACAGGCATCCCGCAGCCGGGGCATATTCTGCCATTTCCGGTCGAGTAGACCAGTCTGGAATTATTGTCTTTTTCAGTCGCCATCGGGTCACCGGTTTGTATTAAGGCGGATCATGAACGGTTATTTTCTGCCTTTCAGCAGGGCCTCGAGATCCGCAAACGGCCTGTGGGAAGACGCTGGCTCCTGATTCCGGTTCGGGGTCGACGTATCATACGCGTCAGCGACCTCATGCCGCTGGTGCTCATTGTCGTGGCAGTAGAGGCACAGCAATTCCCAGTTACTGCCGTCGGGCGGGTTGTTGTCGTGATTGTGATCCTTGTGATGGACAGTAAGCTCCCGAAGCCGTTTGCCGCTGAATTCCCTTCCGCACCGCGCGCAGATCGAGGGGAAAATTTTGAACGCCCGTTCACGGTAGGTTTTCTCGAGTTGTTCCCGGTTGCGGCGGGCCTCGGCTACAATATCGCTTTGCCTGCTCTTATCGGATTGTGTTTTGATTGTTGTCATGCGTGCATCCTTGATTCGTCCGGGATGGAACACACCCGGCTCTTCAAATAAATTTTCGGTCGTCCTTTATAAAACCAGTCAGTCGGATTGAATCCGGTACGGATAATTTTATTACCAGAAGTTTTTTCTGAAGGCAAGCTGTGAAACACGTGCCAGGTGCCTGTCAATACCCCCGCTTATCGCAACTTTCTTTTGATTGGGGCATGCTTAAGGGGGTGTCCGGAAATCCGGCCAGCAGTATCATTTCAGGGCTGTAATTCACATACCCTTCAAAAATATATTCGTTCCAGTAATGTCTGTTCAAGCCGTATTTCATCAGGGATTCATAGGCTCGCTTTTTGTCTTTTATTCCAGTTTTATCCAGATTTCTTTCAAAAAATGATATCCAATTCTCTTCATACGGAATTATGAAATTATTATTTTCCATTTCGCAAAGGATGTAGGGGCTTATAAAAGCAACAGCGTACCCGAAATTTAATTCCGGAAACGGTTCCGGCATGATTCGTGTTAACCAGATCTCACCGGATTTTCCCTTGTAGCCGCTTGGAACGATAACATTAATTCGTTCGTGGGTAATAATCTCTCTTAACTGAACATAGCCATCCGAGAAACCCTCATGGACATAAACACCCATTCGCGATTGCTGCATATGTTCAAAAACGGTAATCAATCCCTGATCCATGCCCAGTGCTCTGCATACATCTATGATAACCGTTCCAAGTGTTTCTTTTTTAATTCCGGTACAGAGATCAAAAAATCCCCAGCAGGTAAAATAGGACCTTGTCAACGGACTCATCGGGGGGCCTGAGGGTATGTAGATATCTTCAGCATTCGCATAGGCATCTGCAAGCTTTGAAAGTGCGGGCAAATCAGCAATTTGTTCAATGAAGACGGACATCATGTTTTGAGCGTATGTATAAATTCCATGAAGGGGGTCCAATTGAGAAAGCTTTTTTTCTGAAATGATTGTGTTTGCAATGTTCTCGGATTGGATCTTTGCGTCTCTCAATTCGGAAATGTCGATTATTTTCTTGTTGATATGCTTTTTTATAGCGGCAAGCGCTTTATTTGAAACTGGACCCCGACCTGACATTTTAAGATTTAGTTTGCCCATTACAATTTTCTTTGTCTGTTTGATAGATTTAAAAGTCTCATCCCCTTACCCTTAATGTCTCCATTATGGCTTTTTATCATACCCATGGAATTTTGTACATTTTCAAAAAAGCTTCATGCGAATGGAAAATGCTTCCGGCCATGGTATTTGTATTTTTCGGACATCTAACCTTTTTGGTCCAGAATCGTTTTATAAATCGTATGCATTTAAGCGATATTTGATAGTGGAAGCGGACACCTTGCCCACGGTTACGAGATGGGAAAGAAACCGTTCGATATCCCTGGTCCCGAGCCGGATCGGATGGGTCTTGCCGCAGAAGTGATGGACATAGCGGAGTATCCACTGGCAATAGGTCTGCTCGGTGCGATACGCGTAATGATGATACCGCAACACTTTTCGAACCTGATCCATGAGCTTAAGCCTGGAATCGGGACGCGATTTCGGCTTTTTTTCTTTTGACTTTCCATATGTTGTCACATACATACCGAAATATACCGAATTCAATCAGATGAAATGTAATAAGCGGACAAAAAACCGGGAAATTTTCCATATTTCAAGACTAATATAGGAATAAGTGGAAATACTGTCCACCCATAGGGTGATATGACGGACAAAATTCCGCTTATTGCACTGTTAGGCAGCGGAGGTCTTTCACTTGTCAAACATACTCGTTGTATATTATTCACTGACCGGCCACACCCGGCAGATAGCCGAAGCCATAGCCACCGCGCAGGACGCCGATTTTGAAGCCATTGAAGATACCTTTAACCGGAACACAGGTCTGGGACGCCCTCGCTCAGCAATTGAAGGTCTTTTGGGCCTACGCAGTAGTATCACCCCGCCCAGGCATGATCCCAGCGAATACGATTTGGTTGTGGTAGGTACACCTGTCTGGTCTGCCCGACTATCCTCGCCGGTGCGTGCGTATTTGAGCCAACAGCGCGCCTCGCTCGAGCGCGTAGCGTTTTTCTGCACGCAGGGCGGCATTGGCGGGAAGTGGGCACTGCAAAATATGGCCACGGTTTGCGGGCAGCGGCCCATCGCGCGAATGATCATCTCAGAGAGCCAACTGAATACCCCGGTTGCCGAAGAGAAGATCGCACAGTTTGTGAGCGAAATCAGCATGGGCTGAATCGGACAAAATAGGGCAGGAAAAGCGTACATTTCCCATAATGTCACCGGAAGATGAAACCATCCAGATGTGGCATGATCGGGACAAATCGGGCTGGTGGATTCTTTTCAACATGGATCAAATAATTGGGCAGCCATTGGCATTGGTTGAAAACGGATTGGATCTTCACATGAGTTTAAGTACCGGCTTGCGTATGTTGTGTGTAGGGAATGTGTTTTGCACTACGACAAGGAATCAGGTAAAGGCGACCACAGGCATTTCGGAGGCACAGAAAATAGTTACGCATTTTCTACACCGGATCAATTAGTCGCTGACTTCCAGAATGATATAAAGAGGTGGAACAATGAAAACCTTAATTGTTGATGTAAAAACTCCAGCCGACTCGATGGCAGACTTTACACGTGCATGGACGACAAACACCCCTTAAAAGTCAGCGCGGATTAGTTTTGCTATCCCTGAATTGCTTTGGCGAGTGCTGACAGCGAAACGTTGGGAGTTGATCAAAGTTCTTTGCGGAGCAGGCCCCGTATCAATCCGTGAAATCGCACGTCGTGTTGGGCGTGATGTGAAAGCCGTTCACGGTGATGTTACTGCACTGTTAAACGCTGGAATTCTTGACCGAACTGAGAATAAGCGCATTTTGTTTCCATACGAAGCCGTAAAAGTGGAATTCTTATTGCAAGCCGCCTAAATGCAGTGAACAATTTCAAAGCCGAACAGTCGTTCATAGAATCCAGCCTTCCAGGGAAAATCAAATATTCCTTGGAAGGCTGATCAAGTCATTCGATCATTTTTGCAACCGTGTCAAATTTCTGCCCATTCAACTTTTGTCTTGCTGAGCCCTAAGCTTGGGCTAGAACTTAATGCCCATACCGATGGTATAAACATAGCGGCCATCATCAAATTGATTATCTATCTCGTCGGCATTTTCGAAGAGTATCTGGTATTCAACCTGGGTATAAATAAAAGTTGTAGAGTTAAGACCATATTTTATTCCGCCCTCGGGGCCGGCAATAAAGGTATCCTTAACGTCATCTCCATAGAGGTACCCGACATTCACCCCGATAAATGGTTTTAAATTTCTTATATTAAAGTTGTAGTCTAAACTGAATCGGGTAGATGCGCCCCAGCTGCTGCCGTCATTGAGATCCGAGATGGAAATTCCCTGCTTGATGCCCAGTTCAATATTATCCGTGTAGAAATATCCTGCACCGCCCTGGACAGAAAGAGTCGTTGTATCAAAACTATTATCACTCGTTCCGCTTCCTGCAAGTATGAATTCCCAGTCTCCCGCGTTATATTCCATAATGGGCTCAGCGTTTGTGAAAGCGGGCAATAACAGGATACCAATTGCTGCTATAATGCATAGTGCTTTTGACATAGTTTTTACCTCCATTGGATTATCGTCCTGATGAGTGTTATTCTCGAAATTTATGTAAAATAAGCATGCCGTAATCATAGGTCTGTAAAACTGCGTGAGACGTCTGGTGATCTGGGTTGAGACAAACCCATCAGGAATAAATTAACAGGTCTATAAACGCATAACCCGTTTTTCATGCGAGCAGTTCTGAAAAAATGTTTTTATTGCACTCACGTTATGATTGATCCCCCCCTTCCACGATAGGGCCAGCGCCATGCCCCAAAAAAATATGCTCACCCCCCTCCATTTTTCGTTCAGAAGTTGCTATAAATTGATCTGCGAAATGGGCGGGAAATATCATCTGATAATCTGATTTAAGACTTTCAAAATAAAACCGGTCAAAGACGGGTTATACAGATTTTATCTGTAATATTTGGGCTCACCGGTTATTAACCGGGTCCGTTGCTGGCGCATGAATTTGAAGCAACCGGACATCCAGGTCTGGTGCAGCTGTCAGTTCAATTGTCGTGGAACCCAGCCGGACCCGTCCTTTGGTTTCATCAATGCTGTTGAGCAATTGTTCGAAGATCTTGTCTTTTGTGACACGCCGGTTCTTATAGTCCACGATGTATCGAAGCGTATATTCTACCCAGTTGTCATTGGCAACCAGGGTGACAACCGGTTCCACTTTAACATCTTCAATCATGTATCGTTCCGTCATCTGGTGCCAGATAGCCTTGGATTGTGCGGCATATTCACCGGTTAACTCGTTAAGAATATCTTCAAACAGGCTGCGGGCAAGTCTATAATCACTGCCGTATCTGACGGGGATCACAATTTCATCCCAGAGAAAAGGAAAATCGGAAGAATAATTAAACACGGGTTCCTTGAAAATAAAGCTGTTGGCTACCCGAACGATTCGGCCATTGTACTGATCGGCTTTAATCCAGCCGCCACATTCCATAAGCGTCGTTCTTAACATTCCGATATCGATGACATCTCCCGTTATTCCGCCTAACTGAACCCTGTCGCCGATCTTATAGAAACGACCAAAAGACATCGATACCCATCCGGCAACACTTGCGATCAGCTCCTGAAGGGCAAAGGCGATTCCGGCGCCCGCCACTCCGAAAGCCACGGTTAAACCGGACAGTTTGTCACTGAAAATAATAGAAAACAGAAAAACGACAAGCAGATAGCCGGAAAAAGCAATAATTTTTTTTAACCGATACCGGCGTTCACTGTTTTGCACATACCGGCCTGAAATCCGTTGTGCCAGGCGTACCGCGGAAATAGTGAACAAAATAGCCAGAAGAGAAAATACGATTTTCCCAACAACCGGATCTAAAAGCCATTTTTTTATGAGAAGCTCCATGAATTGCGTTCCTGGCAAGGTTGCCCCCGAATCCCATTGCTACGGAGGGGACTGCGTCAGCCGAGTCGATGACATGTCCCTAGTGGTGTGAGGACAAGGTGTCACTCCGCAGGGACTGAATCCTCGATATTCTCCTGCATCATCGGCATCTTTTCCCGCATGATTTTGCGCTGAGGCACAAACTCATTGATGACATCGATGACGGCAGACAGACGCTCTTCGCCGGTTGCTGCGTTCATTCGGGCCACTTTTTCGTCAAGGACCTTGTCCATGGCATGCATGTCGGCCATCATTTCCTGCCTTTGCCCCGTACCTTTTCTGAAATGCTTCTTTTTGTAATCATGTTTTTTTTCTTTTTTTGATTCTTCAATTATTTTGTGAAGAATGTTGCTCGTGGAGAATCAGCCGGTCATTGTTTGTGGCTCATGATGAAATCAGCCAGGTTTTTCAGGTCTGCATCAGAAAGTGTTTTTGTTTTTTCAAGATATGGTTTCATGATCCCGGCTTTTTGCGGATTAATAACCGGTTCAGCCTCTTCTTTTAGATATTGTACCAACTGGTCTTCCATGCCATGGTAACTTTCTGAAATATTGATCAAAGAAGGGTTTTCGACCCCTTCGGAAGGCTTATGACATGCGCCGCATCCCTGTGATTCAAATACGGTTGCTTTTTGGGTGCATGAAGTTGCTGCACTCAGCAGCAGGATAATAAAAATAATCAGAATCGTTTTTGTTTGGTTCATAGGTGCTCCTTTTTGAATGGTTATTAAATATTAAAGGGTATAAGGAACCTTTTGTTTAGATGACAGAAGCGTTAAAGCGACCCGGAGCGGGTGCTGTAAGAGAGGATATTTTAAGCGTATGATGTTGTAACTCGTATGTCTATTGGTAAAAGAGTGTATTCTAATATGTAAAAACCATTAGGCTTCGGGGGGGGGTATGAATTTGGCGATGCGTACGCAGGATTTTCTTGACCTGTTTTCATGGAGACGCAATACTGAATCAGCAGCTATCCGTAACGAGTGGTAACCAGTACTTAATTGGGTTTATTTTGTCCCCATTTTTTTATTGATTATGCAAGATGTGATACCCATTCCAGAAAAAGGAAGCATGATGAAACTGAACACAGCGATTTTTGAAAAAAAATGGGTAAAATGGTCGTTGATTGGCGGGGGGATTTTTATCGTATTTTATACCCTGTTCGGCTTTGCCGTGTTACCGGCAATTGTTCGTTCTGTTCTTGCGGACAAGCTTTCCGTGGCAACGGGTCGTATGGTTACCATCGAGAAGGTTTCTGTAAATCCTTATGCATTGACGATAAATATCAATGGCGTCAATATCCGGGAGCAAAATGGTACGCCTTTGATGTCCCTGGATGAACTTTTTGTCAATCTGCAGACGTTTTCAGTTCTCAAACGCGCCCTGGTTTTAAAAGAGCTCCGGGTAGTAAAACCCGATATCCATGTGGTGCGAACCGGACCGGATACGTTTAATTTTTCGGATCTGATTCCGGCTTCCGCACACAAGACTGCGCCTGAACCGGAAACCCAACCGCAGCCCGAAACCGGGCTGTTCAGGTTTCTGGTTGAAAACATCTCTCTTACCGATGGGGCGGTGTATTTTGCCGATCAGCATGTCGGGGTGGATCAGGAGATGACCGGAATTTTTGTCTCCATTCCGAGGGTGTCCAGCCTGCCGAAGGATGGTAAGACACCGGTAATGCTTCATTTTGGTGTAAAAATTAACGGAACACCGGCAAGCCTGGAGGCTGAAAGTCTTCCCTTTGATCCCTCCCTCAAGACCCGTCTTCTGGTTCAGCTAGAAAAACTGGATGTTCTTCGCGGTCTTTCCTATATCACCATGCCCGAAGGGCTGAATGTGGATTCGGCCTTTGTTGCGGGCAGGATGGACCTGAATATCAGCAGACAGAACGGCCGCCTTTCCGTGCTTGCCTCGTCCGGATCCCTGACAGTATCCGATGCCCGCGTAAATCACGGCGAAAACCTCCCGTTAATGAATATGCCGGAACTGGAGGTGACTCTGGCCGGCTCTGATCTGCTCAACGGGCCTTATCATTTCGCAGGAATTCGCATGAACAGCCCTGAGTTGTATCTGCGGCGGGACAAGGACGGACAATGGGAACTGGCAAGCCTGGGCGGGGAAAAGCCGGGAGAAAAAATGCCGCCGGAAACCACTCAGACGGCCATGGTGCTGCCGCTGATCGATGTGGATGAAGTGAACATTTCCGGGGCCTCAGCCGTTTTTTCGGATATGTTCATGGCTGCCCCCTTTCAACTGCGGTCAGAGCAGATAGCCCTTTGTGTAAAGCAGTTCAGCACCCGGGAAACCCAAAATGCGGATTACACGTTTTCAGCTCAAACCGATGCCGGTGAAACAATCGCATCGTCCGGCCGGTTCTGCATCAATCCTCTGACGGCTGAAGGAACAGTCGATCTGACCGGATTGATTCTGAAACAGTATGCGCCATATTATCAGAAACAGGTACGGTTTGAGATTGCCGATGGACAGGCCGGGATGCATACCGGATTCCGATTTACGGCCGATCCGCAGGTACTGGTGTTTGACGGAGTTCAATTGAGTTTGCAGAACCTGAAGGTTCATGACCCTGCAATGAACCGGTCGATATTGACGATTCCCGAATTTTTTCTGACCGATTCCCGGATCGATGCGGGGGCAGGTTCTGTCGTTTTAGGCCGTGTGTCAACCAAAGGCGGAAATGCATATCTTCAGCGCGCTACCGATGGGACGATCAACTGGCAGACGCTGGTTTCAGCTGATACGCCATCTCAATCGGAAAAATCGCCATCAGGTGAAAAAACGTCATGGAACCTTGTGCTAAATCATGCGGATCTCACAAATTGGGCCGTTGAGTTTGAGGATAGGACCATGGCCGATCCGGTGCGTGTCAATATTGAGAAAATTGCCGCTGACGTCCAGGGCGTCGGGACCGCTGTTGAACAGCCGGGCAGGGTGGACCTGTCGTTTCAATGGAACAAGAACGGGACGGTTGCTGTTAAGGGAGGTCTTCGACTCGCGCCTTTGAAAGCTGATCTGGCGGTTTCTGCCAACAAAGTGGATATTCGGTCGGTTCAGCCCTATTTTACGGACAGGGTCAAACTGCTGGTCACGGACGGGTCGTGCGGGGCCAAAGGACAGCTGGCCATTTTTCAGAACACGGATGATACGGTCGGCTCAACGTATACCGGCGATGTGTTCGTAACTGAATTTGCCTCGGTAGACCGGGCCTTTTCAAAGGATTTTCTGAAATGGGATTCCCTGTATGTTTCCGGTGCTGATATCGGGTATAATCCGACCCGTGTTTCCATCGCAGAAGTGGCGCTGTCAAATTTTTTCTCACTGTTGATCGTAGAGTCAGATGGAAAGATAAACCTGCAATCCGTTATGGTTCCGCAGCAGCAGGAGAAAGAGCCCGAACCGGCAGCCGAAGAAAAAACCGTTTCTCCCGTACCGGTGCGCATCGATGCGGTAACCTTTCAGGGCGGGACCGTTAAATTTTCAGACTTTCAAATCCAGCCCAATTTTGAAGCGACCCTGCTGGCGTTGGGGGGTAATATATCCGGACTGGTTTCAGAAGAATCCCAAAACGCTGACGTATTCCTCAAAGGAAGGTTGAATAATTACGCGCCGCTGGAAATTACCGGAAAGATCAATCCATTGATTCGGGATCTGTTTGCCGATATCCGATTTTCATTCAAGGATATTCAGTTGAGCCCCTTTACACCCTATACGGGCCGATATCTGGGCTACCAGCTGCAAAAAGGAAAGCTCAATCTGTCCCTGGTATACAGTATTTCACAGGGAAAACTGCAGGGGCAGAACAAAGTGGTGCTGGATCAGCTGACCCTCGGGAAAAGCGTCAAGAGTGCAGAGGCGACGAGTCTTCCGGTTAAAATGGCCATCGCATTGCTCAAGGACCGAAAAGGCGTTATTAACCTGGACCTGCCGGTCCGCGGAGAGCTGGATGATCCTGAATTTCGTATCGGTAAGGTGGTGATGATGGTTCTGGGAAATGTGATTACCAAGGTGGTAACCTCACCGTTTGCGGCCCTTGGCGCCATGTTCGGAGGTGGCGAAGATTTGAGCTATATCGAGTTCGATGATGGGAGCAGTGAGCTCAGTTCGAAGGGTCTGAAAAAAATCTCTGATCTGGAAAGCGCCCTTTATCAGCGGCCGGGACTGACGCTGGAGATTCAGGGAGAGGCCGATTCCCGAAATGATCGCAGTGTTCTTCAGAAGATGGCGTTTGAACAGGGCATCAAGTCGCAGAAACTGAACGAGATGCTCCGCACTCAGCCGGACATGGACCTGTCCGTCATCAGTATTTCCCCGGAAGAAAGGGCTGCCTACGTGGAAAAAGCCTATGATGCCGGACAGTTTCCCAAACCGAGGAAGGCGGATGGAAAGCTGAAGGAACTTTCCACAGAAGAGATGGAAAAATTGCTCTTGACGCATACCCGGATTACGGATGCGGACCTGCGGTCACTGGCCTATGAGAGGGCCGAAACTGTCAGAGCACAGATCATGGGCGGGGGCAAAGTGGAGGAAAACCGGGTGTTCATTCTTGAGCCTGAGCGGGTTGCTGATCGGCAATCCGCTTTTGATCGGAAAAACCGTGTCCGGTTTTCGCTTCGGTGAGTTAAGTGAGCAACAGGAATATTGCCGGTGCCCAAAGATTGATAGCCGCAAAGAGTCACAAGAAAACGCAAAATGAGGTAAAATTTTTGGGGGAAGAACATAAGGACGGCCATGAATAGATGCATATCCCCGATCGTACGATGTCGTACGCCGGCAACGGCCGGGACTTCGAAACTACACGTAAGAGAATATGGCCGCAGTTATGATCAAGCCCGGTACAGGTCAACCGGCGGTGAGCCGTGCGGTAGTGCGGGGGGAAAAATTAGCTCAGGATATGAATTTAAGCTTAATAAAGTGAGAAATGCATTTATTCATGCCCGTCCCTGTAAACCCCCCGTGCGGTAGTGCGGGGGGGAAAAAATTAGCTCAGGATATGAATTTAAGCTTAATAAAGTAAGAAATGCATTTATTCATGCCCGTCCCTGTAAACCCCGTCCCTGTAAACCCCGAGGACATGAGGGGTGTCGGACATGCGGCCTGATTATAGGTGTGCGGCATCAATTAACGATGACGCCGGTTGTTTTTTTCCAGATAATTCTTTGATACAATGTTAGCAGATTGAGTGTCTTCGTCATAGACAACGAAAACCTCGCTTCGTTTCAATTCTCGTTTTACCATATCTATATTTTGCTCAAGGGTGTTTTTTGTATATCCTGAGTCGGTGCCAGATCGAGTAACAAATTCTTCGATAAGGCCATTTAGCGCTTCCGGACTTAATTTTTTGTATGGAATTATCATTCTGGTTCAGGTTCATCCTCAAGTTTTTTGAAGGTATCACGAATTTTCGTTTTCGACCATAATGTGGTACGGCTTTTAACTTCTGGCGAGTGCGGTATTATGCGGTTTTTTATGGTGTGAATGTCTCCCTCCCGACATGAACTTGAAATTCCACGATTGCAGATGCCTGCTATATCCCCATTAAATCCCCTCAAAAAAATAAATGAGGGGTAAATTTAGAACCTTAGGGCTTGATCATAAATTTCGGCCACGTTGTCCGCGGCTACACTTCGGAACTATGGCCGAAATTATGATCGAGCCCGAAAAAATGGCTGCAGTTAAAAAGCTGTAGCTACCTGTAAGCTCACAAACTCCCAGTTGATCAGGTGATCCACAAAGGCGGACAGATAGTCCGCTCGTCTGTTCTGGTAATCCAGATAGTACGCATGTTCCCAGACGTCTACCGTCAGAAGCGGCTTTAATCCATGGGCAATCGGCGTGTCCGCATTGGATGTTTTCATGATCTGCAGGTGGTTTTCCTTCAAAACCAACCATGCCCAGCCACTGCCGAATTGAGTGGCGCCGGCTTTTTTGAATTCCGCAGTAAAAGTTTCATAACTTCCGAAATCCGAAGTTATCCTTCCGGCTATATCGCCTGAAGGCGGACCGCCTCCCCCCGGTTTCATGCAGGACCAGTAAAAGGAGTGATTCCAGGCCTGAGCGGCATTATTGAATATCAAACTCATTGATGTATTGTTTGACGTTTTCTTTATGATCGTTTCCAGATCCTGATTTGACAGTTCTGTGCCTTCAATAAGGGTGTTGGTCGTTGTGATATAGGCATTGTGATGTTTCCCATAGTGGTATTCGATTGTTTTCGGGCTGATAAACGGGGCCAGTGAATGCTTTTCATAGGGCAGAGCCGGCAGTCTGACAGTCATGATTCCTCCTTGAAGAATATATGAGATATGAACAGGCCATTTCATTTTTTTTGATTGATTTGATCAGCAGGTTACAGACTGAGGGCCGCTATCGCTGAAGGGGCGGGAGCTTTGCTCCCCAGTCCGCCCTCAGGGCGCTGATTTATTTCAGTGATGGAAACAGTTACCAGAAACCGGATCGTTAATAAAGCGAAATCCGAAAATAGCCGTTCGATCGTATAATTCATTCAGCCATGTTTACCGGTTTTGTTCACGAATGCGCCTCCGGAAGGCCGGAAGAGAGCCGTATGCCAAATATGTCGGAATCAGGCTGCCCGATCTAAAATCAGGGTGGTCTTTGACACCGGTTTTATGGTATTGGTTTACGAAAAAAATATTATGAGTATCTGGATGCCGCGTGTGACTTTGGTTGATCGTATTGCGAAGGAATGAAAACCCCTTGACTTTAGAAATCCATCCGGTTGTGCTGATATGAAGTTGATTTTTCCGGTTTATCATCCGCCCGTTATGAAACCATTCACACCGAAATTCAATCGATCAGATGACCTGTCCGAATAATATTGAAACCGAACGTATGGAAATGTATGCATTCAACACCTGACATTACGGAAAAAATGCTGTTGGCCGTCTCCTGCGCATTGCCCGATCCGATGTTTATCATCGATATCGACGGAACATATGTGGATATCATTGGCGGGGCTGAACGGTCCTTATACGACAGCAGCCGGTTCCTGATCGGCAAACGACTTCACGATATCCTGCCGGAACCTGTAGCCAACCGGTTTCTGAATACGATCAAAAAGGCCATTCGGCTCAATCGGCTCCAAACGATTGAATATGAGTTGTCTTCAGCGGATTGTTTCGGAAACCGGTCAGACGGCCCTGCCGGAAAGCAATGGTTTGAAGGGCGGATTTCCCCGATACGGATAGATTGCTACCGCACCCCCTGTGTCGTTTGGGTGGCTATCAATATTTCGGATCGAAAACGGACGGAGAGGGAGCTGAAGCGGTTTTCCGAAATCGATGAGCTGACCGGAGCCAATAACCGGAGATATTTCATGAGGGCGTTTGAATACGAGCTGAATCGGTTTAAACGACATCACAGCCCTGCTGCTATTGCGATGATGGATATTGATCATTTTAAGGACGTCAATGATACCTATGGACATCCATGCGGGGACAAGACGCTGGTGGAATTTGTCCGTATGATTAAGCTTAAGCTGAGAAAAACAGATATCTTCGCCCGGATCGGTGGAGAAGAATTTGCCCTGCTGATGGTGAATACGAATCTTTCCAGCGCGGAAATAATGATTCAAAGGCTTTTGCGCGAAATCAAACAGATGAAAATTACGTTTGAACGTTATGAATTCGCCATCACGGTCAGCATAGGTTTGACCGAAATTTTACAGGAGGATGAATCGATCTGCCGACCGATGAGCCGGGCCGATAACGCGTTGTACAAGGCCAAAACCTCCGGGCGGGCCTGTATTCGGATGATGTGACCCGGCGATGGGCCGCTGCCGGATGCGGAATACAAATCGCTCACGGGGAGTTTTTCGATGGCAAGTTTGTCGCCGGGCCTTTTATCAACGACTGATGTGGAGCGGCACAGCCCGGCATTATCAGAAACCTTAAGGCGTGTCCCTGATCAATAAACCAGCGTGACGGCGACTCCCGCTGAGAACCTTTCCGCATATTGTCCTTCCAGATTCAGATGAAATCCCTTGCCGATGGGAAAATCGACCCCTGCAAATCCGCCCACATTTATTTTATTCTTCAAGGTTGTATCGGTAGCCGACAAATTGATACCCGGGATGTTCGGAGAAGAAGATACCTTTGCTTGCGCATAATAAATGTATGGGCCGATATACAGCTTTGTCCCGGACGGGAGCCTCGTCTGAAGATCGATCCCGAAATTGATGTCCCACGGATTTTTAACTTTCATCGTACTCGTAAAAGGCGCCCCGTTAAGGGTTCCCGGGATGCTGTCCGTGTAGTCGCTTAAGCAACAGGTTCCCTGGATAAAAGACCCGATCCCGAAAAAACCATTATATGGATAAAACCCCTTCGCTCCCAGAGTGCCGGAAAATTGCCAATTGTCGTTGAACTCATTTCCGGCGGTTGTTGTCGAGTTATCTGAAGGACTGAAAGCATCCCGGATTTTCATGTCAGCGATCCCGATACGGCCATAAATCTCAAACCCGTTCATGAACCCATAGCCGAGTTCGGAATACAGCTGATTTTGTCTGAGAACGTGTTCCGTACCGTTTTCGTATTTATCCTCGTGATACCAGTATCCAAATGCGGTATAGAGGCCTCCTTCTCTGATCGCCACAGTTTCGGGAGAACCAAAGGGGGCGCCGGCGGAACCGATCCCGCAGAACGCAAGTACGATCCATACGACCAGACTGGTCAATAAGAATAGTTTTGTATGCATCCAATCTTTCTCCCTATCGTACCCCCCCCGGTTTCAGCGGGATTTTTTTGAACGTTTTTATTTTTTCTTCCCGGTACTGGACATAGGCGTTACGAAGCGCCACATACGGATCGATCGCCGCCTCCTTTAGCAATTCATAATCACCGATTCTCAACGAGGTGTCGTTTACCGTTTCATAAACCCGGGTTCCGGATGAGGCGTAGCCAGGACTGATGTAGGAAACAGGATACAGGAAGTAATCACCGGGGATCTCCACTGTGTCCCTGGCACTGGAGGGGCCCAGAATCGGCCAGACGATATAGAAACCGGCACCCACGCCATACACGCCGAGGGTTTGTCCGAAGTCGGCGTCGTATTCAGGAATATCCAATTCCTTCTTTGATGCCGGATCCAGGAATCCGCCGACTCCCCAGAGCGTATTGACCGTAAAACGTCCTGCTTCCGAAATTGCTCCCCGGAAATTCGCCTGCAATAAATTATTCACGAAGCGGATCGGAAACTTGAGATTTTCAAAAAAGTTTTGAATGCCGGATCGGGCCGGTTTGGGCATAACCTTATTATAGCCCTGCGCAACCGGTTTAAGAACCCGGAAATACAGCTTGTCATTAAAATGAAACATCGCCCGGTTGAAAGACTCCAGAGGATCTGCGATGCCCGGATCTTCAGCTTCCAGGTCTTCCTCCCATGCGTCTTCCTCTTCGATCGTGTCCGGCCCGGTGTTGTCATCCGCCTCCACCTTCGACTCATTTTCCATCGTTCCGTTCGAAGCGAAGAGCACATCTGTTTTTTCTTCAGGTATGCCCGCATCCGGCTCACTGCCCGTCTGAACGGTTTCATCTCTGGTTGAAAAATCCCGGAATGAACTCATGAAGGACCCTTCGCCGGTTGGCGTTATGATCATCGGCCCTGAAGCGTCACATGCGGCAGGTTGAGAAGCAGATGTCTTCGAACCGGTGTTATGGGCACAGCCCCCTGCGAATATGGCAAGTAAGACTATGGGAAATGCGATATATTTCATCACATGGCATCCTTTGCGGAAATATAGGAAAATTATTCCTTTTCGACCTTCTTCCTCAGGATTTCGAGCAACTGCTCCGGTGTATTCTTTGACAGGATCGATCTGAACTGGCTGCGGTAATTCCGGATCAGGCTGACGTTTTCAACAACAACATCGTATACCTTCCAGGTATCATTTTTCATGATCATTCTGTAATTAATGGGGATCTGTTCTGAAGATGTGATCACCCGGGTCTGGACCTCAGCCTGGCTTTCGGATAATTTTGTCACTCCGGTAAAATCAATCTTCTCATCGGAGTAAGAAAGGATCTTGTCAATGTAAGCCTTTTTCAGGATTTCGCGGAAGAGTTTCACAAATTCCTTTTGTTCTGAGCTGTTAAGCGCAGTCCAACCCTTTCCCATGCTTCGCTTTGAAAGTTCGACCTCATCAAACATCCTCCCGTAGATATCCTCTATGTTTTTCTTCTTCACTTCCTTGCTGGCTGTTTTATCTCTGAGGATTTCGAGTACTTTATTGACATCTTCTCTGGCTGTCTCCAGGGGTGTGGCCGCATATGCAGGGGACTGTAATATGAACGCCATGAGAATATAACATGCGAGGAAAATTTTTTTCATGGGTTCGCCTCTTATTTAATTTCCGACGTATTCTCGCCGCCCTTGATTTCTCCGAAGGCATATTTTCCGACAAGGTCCACAATATCTACGGCTGCCTGCGTTTCAATGATTGTATCTCCGGGTTTCAACGGGGGTTCCGAGCCCCCCGGATCAATGCTGATATATTTATCGCCGATCAACCCCTCTGTCTTGATGGAGGCGATGGCATCCCCGTAAATCTGGATTCCTTTAAGGACCCCGATTTCTACGAGCGCCAGCTGGTCTTTCTGATCCATCGAGAGCTCATCCACCTGGCCTATTTCGATTCCGAACATATTAACGGTACTGCCGACCCGCAAGCCGGAAACATTCGAGAATCGGGCCAAAAGGGGGTAGGTGTTCTCTCCCAGGAAAGAGACATTCCCGAGTTTAACTGTCATGTAGGTGATGCACATAATTCCGATCATGACAAAAATGCCGACTTTGGTTTCAATGGTGTACTTTTTCATGCTTCCGTCTTTACCTTGCCAGACCGCAGCCGGGCAATTTCCTTGGTGTGTTTTCTTGCCGAGTTGATCACCGAGGTCATTTCCATATCGGGCCGCCCTTGATCAATCCCGGCCAGGATTATAAGATCGATGTCGACTTCAGGAAAAGCCTCTCCTGCGGAGACGCCGCAAATTTTACAGATTCCCTGGCGCTGAATATCCTCAATGAAATTATCCAGTATTGCCTCGGCCTCTGCCAGATCGGAATAGGGGAGCACCGTTACGAATTCATTGGTGCCATACCGGTTCGAGAATCCCCCCACTGCCCCGAAATGATCATCGATACACCGGCCCATGCATCGTATCGCTTTTTGCGCTGTGTAATGATTGAAACTGGAAGCGAGCATCTCCAGATTCAAGATGGCGAAAACCACCACAACATAGGTTTCATCGAACGGCCTCCGTTTCAGCTCGTTGTGATAACGGATTTTAAACTGCCTCCGCGAGTAAAGCCCGGTCAATTCTTCCTCGAGGCCTTCGAGGCTGTGGATGACCTCTTCCTTGAACGGGTGGTCGAAATCTTCCAGTTCCTCGGGTGTGCCCTGAAAAACGATTTTTCGGTCATAGAGCGCAAGTATCCGGTTCGAGATGAAATACACGTCCGGAATCGCGTGGCTGACCATGATCGCGGTGAATCCGAATTTTCGCTGATACTCGGCGATCATGCTCAGAATGCTGTTTTTCCTTACGGGATCCTGCCCGGTCGTAGGCTCGTCAAAAAGAACGATATTCGGGTCCGTGACCAGAGCCCGCGCCAGGGCAACCCGTTTTTGCATTCCCCCGGAAAGTTCCGAAGGGTACTTGTCATTTGCATCGCCGAGTTCCGCCTGTTCGATTCTGTCCATAACCCGGCGATGGATTTCCTTTTTCCCAAGATGCGTTGTCTCTCGAAGCGGGAGAGAAATGTTTTCATAGACAGTCATGGAATCGAAAAGGGCGTTGCTCTGGAACATGTAACTCATTTGCGCGAAATATGCCGACATTTCACTCTTTGTCATTTCACTGAGGGGTTTGCCCCGGAAGAGGATCGTTCCGTCATCGGGTTTGAGCAGCCCGACAATATGCTTCAGAATCACACTTTTGCCTGATCCGCTGAGCCCGATAATGGTGGTTACCTCTCCTTCAAAGATCTTCAGGTTGATGTGGTCGAGTACGGTCAGAGATCCGAAACGTTTGGTGACATCCTTGAATTCGATTAACGGTGTAGTCATGGCCCCATGCTCCCTGACCGGATTTTTTTATAACAACAGTGACGTTACCACATAATCGGACACCAGAATGAGGACGCTGGAGAGCACCACTGCGGAAGTTGTCGCATACCCGACAGCCTTTGCCCCATGGCTGTCGCTGCGCATGTGTGCGAAATATCCCTCGAAACATGAGACCGTCGAGACGATCACGGCAAAAACGATGGCCTTGATGAATCCGTCCGTAATATCATTTATTTCCAGACTGGACTGCACCCGATAATAATATGTTCCGGGATTGACGCCAAGGAGCACGACACCCGAGAGATACCCGCCGAAGATTCCGATCAGGTCGAAAATAGCCGTAAGCAGGGGAAAGCTGATAAGGGAGGCCATAATCCTCGGACTCACGAGGTACCGCAACGGATCGATCTGCATCGTGACCAGGGCATCGATCTGCTCGGAAATCCTGAGGATTCCTATTTCCGCCGTGATCGCCGAACCCGCCCGGGCTGTGATCATGAGGGCGGTTAGAACAGGCCCTAATTCGCGGACCAGAGAAAGGGCGATCAGGGTACCGAGGGCTCCCTGCGCACCGAATTTGATGAGGGCGTAATAGGATTGAAGTCCTAAAACCATGCCGGTGAACAGGCCAACCAGGAGGACTATCGTTATGGACCGCATACCGATAAAGTAGAGTTGCTGAACGATTCTGGCCAACTGCTTTGGACGAAAGATCATCACGATCGCCAGCACAAGGAACACGGTCGCCGCCCCCAGGTTGTTGACCCAGTTGATTGTTTCTCTGCCAAGGGCGGCAAATGGGTCTGCCCATGTTTTGCCGGACAACCATTTTGATTTTGCGGGATGGCACTGATTATCTGTTGTTAAGCCCATGAAACGCGTTCCGCTAATGATGTTATGTGGCGCTGTACCATCCGGATTCGGATTTATTTTTTGCCCTTGAGGATTCTATTCCTCGACTTCGGATAAGAAAAAGGTGGGTAAACAGAGGGCCGCTTTTTTCCAAAATACAAAAACCAACTCATCATCTTTTATTATTGTGTCTGAGGGGTACAGATAAATCTATCAGGTTTTTCCTGTTTTCAGGTAATGTTTACTATGAAATTTCAGGCGGGTTTTACCTATGGGATTTTCGTACGTATCGCCGGTGTAACCACCGGTTGCATTAAGGGCTCACTCAAAAATAACTTCCCATTTTAAGCGCCGATGCATCCTGCCTGGCAGCGTTACGAAAGCTCGCAATATGCTTGATATTCCTGCACTTTCGTGCCTTGCCAGACAGGCGCCTCAACACTTAAAATTGCGAACTTATTTCTGAGCGAGCCCTAAGCACATAGCCATGAGTTCTGAAAGGACGACGTTAAGAAGCAGGTTACCGTAAGAAAAGAAGTCACACCTTGTATTGTGAATAAAAATCTGCACAGAACATATTTATTGGAATAATATGTGGGTTAACCTATCAATGCGTTTGAAACTTGAGTGTCGTATGGGTTGCGGCTATCTGCAATACAAGATGTGATATTCATACACTCAGGTGCTCGGTCAACTTTTTCCGGCCTCTCCGTTTCGTGGTATTGAATTGAAAGGGTGACAACTGAATAATGAATGATTTTTCAAAAAGGATAAATGAAATTCTCAACCATGGCGCTTTAAATCTTGCCATGGCCATAGGATATAAAAACCGGATTTTCGATATTCTTGAAGAACTGAACAAACCGGTGACAGTTCTGGAAATTGCTTCTGCTTCAGGGCTCCATGACAGGTATCTCAAAGAATGGCTTGGGATAATGGTGACCGGCAAAATCATTGAATTGTCCCGGACGCCAGGTGGAGAGGACACATATTTTCTGCCTCCTGAGCATGCTTTATTTCTGACACGCAAGGCAGGAAGCAACAATATGGGAGTCTATACCCAGGAAATTCCTTTGCTGACATCCTGCGCACTGGAATCGGTTAACGGAAATTTTAAAACCGGGGAAGGGGTTCCCTTCTCAAGGTATCCTGATTTTCAAAGATTCATGGCCGAACTTTCCGATGCAAAGCACAAAGAGACGCTGATTAACCATTTTCTCCCGTCTGTTGACAAAGGACGACTGCTTGCCCGTCTTACCGACGGAATAAGGGTTTGTGACCTGGGTTGTGGCCATGGCGTTGCGGTAAATCTCATGGCCCGGGCATTTTCCAAAAGTAGTTTTACCGGCATTGACAATCACGAGGAGGCGATCAGAAACGCCAGAAACGATGCCCGGGAGTTGGGCCTTTCCAATGCAGTATACAACGTTCTGGATGCAGCAAAAATCCATGGGCAAAAAGAATTTTTCAGGCGGTTTGATTATATCTGTGCCTTTGATGCCATCCACGATCAGAGCCATCCCCTGGAAGCCCTTAAAGGAATCAGATACATGCTGGCACCTGGCGGAATATTTTCAATGATCGATATCAAGGCCGGATCAAACCTGGCTGACAACATAGATCACCCGATGGGACCCTTCCTGTATACGGTGAGCCTGATGCACTGTATGCCGGTGGGACTGAACGACAATGGAACCGGACTTGGAATGATGTGGGGGCAGGAAAAAGCAGAAGCGCTGCTCAGAGAAGCCGGATTTGAACATATTGAGCTCACGGAGATGGAACATGACCCGTTTAACCTCCATTACTTTTGCAAGGCACCGCTATAGCACAATTTGGGCTTGATCATAACTGCGGCCATAACGTCGTGAGGAACGGCCGGGACTTCGAAACTACACGTATCCTTCGCCACAACGTTTCTAAAAAATTTAACCACGAAAAATAAAAAAAAAATTGGGATTTTAACCACGAAAAACTCGAAAGCCACGAAAAGGGATTTTTTTTAAACCACTGAACACCCGGAACACACGGAATAAGAAAAAATTATTGATGCTTTGTGTGAGATACGAGAAATCGGAAGGCGCTAATTTATGGACTGATGCTGTTTGCTGAGGTGAAAGTATAATTTACCTATCCCTCATTCAGTCCATTTTCAATTCATGCGACACAAATCATCGTCAAAATTAGGGCTACGGAAATTACTAATTTACCGGTTGTCGAGTCTCAAAGTGGCGTCATTTATTTTTGAACAACGGCTTAGTCGATTTTAAAATTGTCAGAAGTGTCCCATGAAGAATCTTTTCCTGAAATTTTTCCGGGATTCAAATCTGTTAACTGAAAGGGTTTATCATCATTACACGGTTTTTCTTTGAAAGGCGTCACATACTTACACACAGGGAATTTTGTGCAGGACAAAATATATTTTCCGGCATGTTTGCCGTAATCGATCATACGTCTGGTTAACCTGGCACCGCAAACGGGGCACTTCCCGAAGTTTTCCTTCGGGGGGTCGGTGATTGCCTTGCCGGCAGGCACTTCCCGATCCGGTTTAAATACCAGCCTTTTCAGCTCAAGGCCTTCAAACATCTGTCTTTTTATCGTCTGGATGCTATATTTTGATGCAGTCCGTACATGCAGAATGGGTATCTCCGCCGATGACAATGCCTGATCTACAAATTCATCCCTCTTTTTTCGATGACTCAAATTATGAGACCTGTCATCCAGTTCCACGGCCCCCAGCACAGCCAATGTATTCTTGTCACAGACGACAAAATCGACATGTTTTCCGGAAATTTTGTTAAAGGCGGTCTGCCATTGACTGCCCGACCGATTCGATTCAGTCTGGATAATATCTGCCAGACGGACTTTCCCAAATACTCGATAGTCGTCTCCAACAATCTGGTCAATAACTTTGAGAAACGATCGCTCTGCCGGTGTAAACAAAGCACTTCTTTTGACATATTTAAACTTGAACGCCCCATCTCCCGGCGTTAGTGCAGACAAAAAAGTGCCAAGCAGTTTTTTAAACTTCTTTGTCAGTAAACTAAATACCCCGTAGATTCCGACAATAACAATAATGATCCAAAAAAAATCTATCATTTCAAGTAATATCCTGTGATACTGAATCCCATAAAGGAAGCATAGCTTGCCAGTCCCCTTTTTTATCCCCATTATCAATCATTTAACACCTCCCCGAAAGCTGTGAATTGCGAGCATCAACTCCGACGAGTTCCATCAATTTTCCGTAGCTATCGACCACATCGTATTTAACATTTTCCGGATTTATTTTTCGATTGATTTCATCGAAAAATTTTCGGGCACATTCGATCTTGGACTTTTCAATTTCTTTAAATTGAATTGATGACATGGTACCTTTTGTTTCAGCTACAAAATAGACGTGCTTGACCACACCTTCTTTAAAAGAAATGGCCCAATCCGGATTATAATTGCCAACCGGGGTTGGGATGAAGAATCCTTTTGGGAGTTTTGCGTAGACGGACACTTCAGCGCTGGTGTCCAACTCTTTAGCAAAGGTACGCTCGATACCTGAATCGGTTATCACGTAGTCATAGATATGCCGTTTTAGTGGCTCACCGGCATTACGAAAATCCTGTTTACTCTGACCGTTGGTAAAGATGTCAATATCGTAGGTTTCAGCGACCGTATCATAGGTCAGATACTCGATGATAACAGTTGCTTTCTGTTCGTTGATCAGCCGGGCGGTTTCTGAAATGAAATTTTCCGGATTGGTTTTAAACTGGTCAAAAACCGGTTTTTGAATTTTGCCCAGAATATCAGAAACTGTTTTTCGAGTCAGCTGAACGGCTTCAGCCACTTTTCCCACCAAGTCATATTTAACCGCAGAATGGATTGATTGCCGATTGAATTCAGTGGCTGTTTCGCGCACCACAAAACCGTCACCGGACTTTATATCATCATAGTCTACTTTATCTACCTGTTCCCCGCGCTGAATGGTATACTGCAGCGGAGCTACCCGCAACTCGTTATCCAGCGTCCTCACGCTCTTACGAACCAATTCACTGCTGTCAAAATGGACGCTGTAGGCAGCCTTTTTATTAATCCGGTTCCAAAGTTCCTTGAATTCTTTTTTGTCAAAATTGGCATTCAGCCGATTGGTTTTGGCAGCACGGTCATCTTCAATTTGCGGCAGTTTTGCATCACTGTAAACGCTGTCGATCAATTGAAAAATCTCTTCCTTAAAGGGTTTCAAGTCATCCGGCAGTGGGGAGAGCGTCCCATTTTTTACCGCCTCATGGTATGTTTGGGAAATATGGTCATTGTCATCTGTATAATCGTTCTTAAGCAAATATCTGTAGATCTGTTTGGCCATCTGAGGCGTTACTTCCTTGGCACCACTATCGGTTATGATCATTTTGCCGGTAAAATAGGCTTCATCGGCAACACGCGGTCTTTCGGAAAGTGAATCACTGATATCCCGTTGCAGTGCCGTCACAAAATCTTTATAGCTTTCACTGGCCACAACCGTCAGGACATTCGTCTGATGTACCGTGGCCGGATCATCCTGTCTTTCCCCGAGCTGGTTCACCGCAATACGAAGTCCACGCCCCACTTCCTGTCGTCGCGATATGGTGTTGTTACTGTGTTTCAAGGTGCAAATCACGAAAACATTGGGATTATCCCAGCCTTCTCGCAGGGCCGAGTGAGAGAAAATAAACCGCACCGGTTCTTCAAAAGAGAGCAGACGCTCTTTGTCTTTCAGAATTAAATCATAGGCATCCACATCATCTGTTTCGGCTGATTTGTTGCTGGTTACCGGATCAATCATTCGCCGGGATTTTTTATCAATCGAGAAATAGCCATTATGGGTTCTCGATACATCGATGCGTTTCAAATAATTTTGATATTCAGGATTAAAAGGCAATTCCGGTTGTCTCAAATAATCGCAATATTCTTCTTCAAAAATCCTGGCATATTCCCCGCCTTCTTCTCCGGCATCCGTGTACATCCGGTATTTGGCGACCTCGTCGATAAAAAAAAGCGTGAGCACTTTAATGCCCTGGTGAAACAGCACCTGTTCTTTTTCAAAATGAGCCCTGATAGCTTCCCGAATCTGGATACGCCGAAGGGCCGTTTCATTGATGTCTCCTGTGGCTTCCCCGGCGCTCAATTCCACACCATTTGTGAAACTCACAGCATCTGTTATGGCATTGATATTTGCAATGACAAAACCTTTGTACTGATCCAGCCCATTGGACAAATCAAACAGGTTGTCCCCCTTTTTCATCTTTCGTATGATCCGTTTAATACCGCTTTTCTGCTTTACCTCCAGCTCGATGCGGACAGACGGGCTTTGCCTGGACAGTTCAATGGATTCCAGATAAAGATAGGCATTGGTTCCGGAAAGGCCCTTTACCGTTATGCCGCGTACGGCAATCTTTTTCACCAGCTTCTGGTTGTAGGCATCCAGGGCATCGAGCCGGTGCACTTTGTTGTGGGTGGTCCTGTGCGTGGCCGAATAGCGCAATATCATCAAAGAATTAAACTCTTTGAGAGAATCCAGCGTTTTTGCGCCCTCCATTTTCTGCGGTTCATCCAGAATCAGAATGGGGCTGTTGGCCTTAATGACATCAATCGGCCTGCGGCTCTGGAATTCATCGAGTTCTTCATAGATACGACGGTTATCTTTCCCCCGTGCATTAAAGGCCTGCACGTTGATCACCATCACATTGATACCGGCATCCGAGGAAAAACTCTTAAGGTTATGAAGCTGCCTGGAATTGTAGATAAAGAATTTTATTTTTTTACCGTAGGACTCCAAAAAATGTTCGGCGGTTATCTCCAGAGATTTATAGACGCCTTCCCGGATGGCGATGCTGGGTACAACAATAATAAACTTGCTCCAGCCGTAGCGTTTGTTCATCTCGAAAATGGTCTTGATATAGCAATAGGTCTTTCCGGTACCGGTCTCCATTTCAACATCCAGATTGAGAGAAGTGACTTTTGTTTTGACCAGATCACTGGATTGGGGAAGATTCTGAAGCCGCTGAACCTGCTGAATATTTTCCAGCACCTGAGAGGTGTTCAGTGCCAGATCGGCGTTTTTAAAACCGGAAGAATCAAACAGTTTCATCTGTTTTGATGTATCATTACCCGGATCAATACGGTAATTGATGCCCGATGTGTTGAGCTGGCCCTTGAAGCAATCCACCACCGCTTCGACTGCACGGGTCTGGTAGGCCTGTTTTTTGAACTTAAGTTTCATTCATGGCCTCCTTAAATGGTTTTAATGTCCGTATGCGATGACATGAGCTTGAAAATTTGTTCCACGTTGATTTTCACGCTGTCATCCTTAAAGCCCGCATCACGGAATACCACTCGCAAAGGCTCACGTTTGGCCAGTTTTTTTACAAAATCCTCGGTGATTCCACTATCCTTGACAAAACAGGCGGCCAGAGCATTCCCGTCCACAAAGAAAACCTCTTTGTCTGCGATGATCTCTCTGATGACAGGCAAAGCCAGATCCACTCCCCAATCGAGCAGTACCTGAAAGAGGAGATCTTCGGCCGTGCGATCGGGTTTGATATTGTCGGTCATCAAGGAAAGCTGCTTTTGAGTAACCGCATCAGGGGCGTAGTAGACGTCCGCCATGTTTGAGGAGTCGACCTTAAGAACGCGGAAACCGATATCGAGTTTGTCGATGCCTTCTTTGTTCGCATTATCTTCTTTGATTTTCTTTCCGGCCCGACGGATACGTTCTTTGCCGATTTCGGCGATGGTTGAATATCCTGCCTTGTAGGCTTCTGATTTTTCATCACACACTTCTGGAAGCTGTACCATGATGAACTTGCGGTTACCGCCGTCTTCGGCGTTGAGTTGCATGACGGCGTGAGCGGTGGTGGCGGAACCGGCGAAAAAGTCAAGAACAATGTCTGATTCAGATAAAATAAAAGATAGATATTTCTCTATTAATACAACTGGTTTAGGGTTGGTAAACGCTTTCTTAAACTCTGGAAACAACTGCCGAACATCATAAGCTCCGAGTCTTCCATCAAGAACCTCTACGCTTGACAATTTCTCCAAATAGTCCTTTGCATAAACCTTTAACTCAATGATCTTATTATGATCATTTCCAAACAGAATTTTCCCTTTCTCAAGCAGCTTATTCATTGTAGCTTCAGGGAAGCGATAACCCATTAATGGTTCTTTGCAAGGCAGTTTTGTCTCGGGATGAATAACATCATACCTATATCCTTCTTTGCCAGGGTTATGAACGCTTTGGCTTCCTGTATAGACACCACCTTGGTCGATATACTTATATCTGTCTAAAACCCCTAATTGAGTTTTGTTATCTCGAAACCATTTTGAATACTTTTTCTGGAGAGCATCTTGATCTTCATAATTTTCAATCAACTCATTTCCAATATTGATTAGAACATCTTTCACGTCTGAAAGTTTGGACTTCCATACAGGCTCGAGATTAATTTTTGATTTAGCATAAACAACAATGTATTCATGCTCCGTAGCTATGTTCGTCGGGTTATTGTCAGTAACATTTTTCCAAATTATGTTACCGACAAAATTTTCCTCCCCAAAGATTTCATGGCACAGCTTTCGGATATTGATATTTTCGCCATCATCAATACTGATAAAAATAACTCCATCATCTTTTAGTAGGTTTTTCGCTAATTTCAGCCTTGGATACATCATAGAAAGCCAATCAGAATGAAACCGGCCATTGGAGTCGGTATTGGCTATTAGACGGTTCCCCTGGTCATCTTTCTGATTGGATTTTCGAAGATATTCCTCAGTGCTTTCCGCAAAATCATCCTCGTAGATAAAATCTTTTCCCGTGTTATACGGTGGATCGATATAGATCATCTTCACCTTGCCCAGATAGGTTTCCTGAAGCAACTTCAAGGCATCCAGATTGTCACCTTCGATAAAAAGGTTCCGGGTGGTATCAAACTCCACACTTTCTTCCCGGCAGGGGCGCAGGGTTTTGGCAATGGGGGCATTGGCGGTAAGCAGTGCTTCACGTTTTCCCGGCCAGTTCAGGTGATAGCGTTCCTGAGGGCCTTCCACGATGGTTCCGGACAACTCCTGTCGGAGCTGATCAAAATCAATCGTTTTTTTGAGTTCGCCGTTATCAGCCTTGCTTTCTGTGACGCAATTCGGGAACAGCTCCGCCAGCTTTTCAATATTGGCCTGGGTCACGTTGGAGCTGTGCATTTTCAATTTTTCCATATGATTTCTCCATATTTTTTTAACGACGAAAGGCACAAAAAACACGAAAAAATACAATCTTGACGGTCTCGTAAAAAGTACCCGCACCCGTCATTCCCGCGGAGGCGGGAATCCAGAACATGTTGAAATGACTGGATTCCCATCTTCATGGGAATGACAAATAAGGGCTGAATATGACTTTTTACATGGCCATCAATCTTCATTTGGCGCCTTTCGTGTCTCTCGGGATTTATATTTTTAAAGCCTCAATTTCCTGTTTAAGGCCTCTAAGCTCCGCATTGATCTCCACCCTGCGATTAAACTGTTTTTTCTTTTTCAGACGGACCGCTGCTTTGACAGCCTCCCGTTCCTTTAACCGCAGTTTTTCCACCCGAGAGACAAGCTCATCAATCGTTTCGTTTTGTCTTGAAGGAAGCGGTATGATATTTTCCAACATGCTGGAATAAAGCGCACCAAGGTCTAAAACAACCGGCAGAACAATCCGCCCGGTATCATCAGGCATCCAATTCGTTTCAAAATAGCCGCTTACCACCCACTTGCTCATATCCGCTTCGTTTCGGCGTTTATAGGCGGCAATATAACGGATTTTGTGTTCAAACGACAGCGCAAAAAGGATGGGTGACGGGATGGCCTTGTCAATGGTCTGCAACACCTCGTGTTTGAGTGTTCCGGTTTTAAGCGCTATCGTGAACACCTGAATTTCCTGCACACTACCTTTAGCCGGCAGATTAACGGTTTCCGGTGACAGTTTGTAAGACCAGACGATCTTATCCACTTCCCGGATAAACAGGTCCTTGACTGAAGGTGTCGGTGAAGCATGTTCGTAAATCTTGCTTTTAGGCAAGACCTTCCCGAACGCTGCTTTTTTAGGAAAATCATACAAAAAACTCATGTCCTGCGCGCCTGTATGACTAAAAAGGTGATCAGCTCAAAGTCATCCAGTCCTGCAATGGCATCCACCAATGCGGTTGTTTTGCTGCCGGTAAAAAGGCTGTCCAGATCCTTGTCTTCCTTCACCTCTATCATGGAACGAATGGCCTGACTTAAGAGGTCGGAATAGCGTGTCATCTCCCGCCCGTCGTCTGTTTCCGCATTAAACTGCCGGCAGATATCAAGGACCGGTTTATCCAACCCTTTGCAGCTGCTTCTGACCAGATCCAGCAATCGTTTCACTTCGGTATGATTGGTGACAACCTCGCCGTGGTTATCGATATAAACCAGATAAAAGGGATGCAGGCGGTTATGTTGATTGACGGTTACACCTGAATTTCGATTACGCAGCGTAAAGATCACGCCAGGGGTGAGTCCCACTTCCGGCTTTGCCGGAACAACCGCGTGCATGCCGCTGGGAACTGCGCCAAGGTCACCATTTGCTTTGACATAGTTGAGCAGGTCCATGCGAAAATCATTGAGCCCCAGATCCGTAATATTAACACCCGTTTTCAAATCTTCCAGTTCAATAACCTCTTCCTGCAAGCGGCGGAGTTGTTCTTTCCTGTAGGAGACATCATTGGATTGTGCGGTGAGCACATTATCATCCCCGGTAGCGGTCACATCGGCGATAACCATCCGGTTTTCGACGCGCTCTTTCAGATTGATATACTCATCCAGGGAAATATCCGGCCAATAATTCACCAGCTGAATGGATTCATTAAGAGAGCCGATCCGGTCAATTCGCCCGAACCGCTGAATGATACGAACCGGATTCCAATGGATATCGTAGTTAATCACATAATCGCAATCCTGAAGGTTCTGCCCTTCGGATATACAATCGGTTCCGATCAGGATATCAATTTCACCTGTCTCATGCGGCAGTATCAGGTCCTTTTCTTTTGAATGCGGCGAAAAAAGCGTCAGAAGCGTTTGAAAATCAAAGCCTTTTCTCAAAGTTGATTTTGGAGAATCTTTTCCGGTGACCCTGCCGGAATGAACCCCGAGCTTTTTTAAGAATTCCTGCGCCAGATTTTCATACAGATAGTTGGCAGTATCCGCAAACGCGGTGAAGATAATCACCTTCCGGTTGCCCGGGTTAATCGGCTCGGTGATTTTCTTTTCAATGTGCATTTTCAAATGCTGAAGTTTGGCATCATCTTCCGGCTTAATTTTTATCATTGAGGCGAGCAGTTCTTCGATTATTTTTAAATCATGTCCGAGATGATGCTCCCATGAAGGCAAGTCCATGTCTGACAGGCTGACCTGCACTTTGTCACCAATTTTATTGTCTTCCAGTGCCGTTAAATCATCGTCATCGGCTTCAAGCTCACCTAAAGCAGCAGCGCAGTCATGAATTAAGCTGTTTTTTCCGGATTGCTTGAACCTCGCTATTTTTGAAAGCATATCGGTGTGTTTTTCTTTCAGTGTGCTCAGTGTCAGCCGGAACGATTCTACAGAACTTTCCAGACGTTTGAGCAGGTTAATGGTCATCAACGCCTGAAGACTCTTTTCCCGATCAGCCTGTCTGAATTTGCCTTTGCCACCATCCACGGCGGTATCATAGAGATCTTCATATTTTTTTAACCGGCTCGACAGGATGTAACTGACCGGCGCATATACGGAAAGTTTCAACAGGCAAAGCTGCTGATAAATCTCATTGAAACTCATGACATCATCAAGCATGGTCAATGGGCAGCGGTAAGAAAGGGGCTTGCGTCGTGTGGGGAATTTTCCGATATCTTTGGTGTCGTAAAACGTTTCGATATGTTTTCTGGACCGCGCAATGGTAACACTGTCCAACAATTCAAAAAAATCAAAATCAAGTGAATCAAGAATGGCCCGCGCCGTACGATGTTCCGGAGGCAGCTTTGACCACTGATTAAAGACAGCCTGAGCCCGTCGAAATATCTCCTCGACGCTTTTTCCCGTTCGCAGTTTTTTACTCAAATTCTCGGAATCGCCCTCATATGCCAGAGCCAACTGATTCCGAAGGTCATTGAACCGATTGTTTACCGGAGTTGCCGAAAGCATCAGAACCTTGGTTTTAACCCCGTCACGGATGACGGCTGTCATCAGTTTCTGGTAGCGGGTTTCCTTTTCCTTATAGGCATCGTTGTTACGGAAATTATGAGACTCATCAATTACGACAAGGTCATAGTTACCCCAGTTGATCCGGTTCAGTGGGGTGCCAAAGGATTCCCCGCTTGTCCGTTGCAGGTCTGTGTGGCAGAGGACATCGTAGTTAAGCCTGTCTTTTGCAAGAATATTGGTTTTCAGATTCCGGTTGTAGTTCAGCCAGTTATCTGCAATTTTTTTAGGGCAAAGCACTAATACCGAGCGGTTGCGCAATTCGTAATATTTGATAACGGCAAGCGCGGTGAACGTTTTTCCCAGTCCGACGCTATCGGCCAATATGCATCCGTTGTAGCTTTCAAGTTTATTGATAATCCCGGTAGCCGCATCGCGTTGGAAATTGAAAAGCTTGTTCCATACAATGCTGTCCTGATAGCCCGTAAGGTCATTGGGTAAGACATCCTCATTCAAATCTTCCAGAAACTCATTGAAGATGTTGTAGAGCATGAGAAAATAAATTCTTTCGGGAGCGTTTTCCTGATATACCGATTCAATGTGTGCGCATAAATTTTCGGTTACATCTTCAAGTTTTGAAGCATCATTCCAGATTTGATTGAAGAGTTGCAGATAGGTCGTTGTAAGCGGTGCTTCGTTTAATTTATTGATGAGATTAGAGATCGCATTTCCCTGTTGATACCCAAGATCAACCGCGGTAAATCCATGCAACGGCATGTAAGCGGCCCCGGCATTTCTGAAATCCAGGCAGGCAAACTGCTGCATGGGGGCTTTGGTCGCATTGGAGCGGAACCTGGCTTTGCGTCTCATCCACGCGGCGCACTCTTTCGCAATGGCCCGCTGAGTGAGTTTGTTTTTGAGCTGGATTTCAAATTCACTTCCGTAGAGGCTTCTTTCCCGTTGCTGTCTGGGAATATAAAACTCTCGCCTTTCTTTTGAAACTTTGTCGGTCACTTCATTGGGAACAAAAGTAGGTGCCGTGAATATGAATTCTAAATCATCAATCCTTTCAAGTTCATTTTTCAGGGCTTCATAGGCATATATGGAAAAACAGGATGCGGCAATTTTCAGTTTTGATCCTGTTTTGAGCATCTGCTTCAGGTCATCACCCCAAAGGGTGTTTATATTGTCTAAAATTTGCATAATTACCGGCTACCTAAGTCGTTATTTGATTAAACTCTCAACAACTTTGTCTCTAAAAGGGCGGCCTATCTTTTCTTATCATCAGAAGACTCCGCCCCGCCGCCTTGTCATCTCCATTCATCGACATCGTATTTCTTTAACTTCGGAAATCAGCCGATTTTATGGCAGGCAGGCTTTTTCCACATATCCATCCGCTGGATGCCGTAATATTCATTCAATTCTGAAATTGCGTGCGTATTCTGCTGAAAGTGATCACCTGTTCCGCTGCATTGTGACCAGTCATTCCGGAGGATAATTACCACGGGATCGGAGCGAAGTGAAGCTATGTTGTATATTTTTACTTTTCAGAGTTATTGGTTTTAGTCAAGCGGGAACGGATTTTTCTCAGGGAGTCTCATTTTTTAATTTATTTTGTAAGAATTGAAAATGGGAAAATGAGGACGAAGGGATGAAATGGGATAAGTAAATTATGTTACGCTTCCGGCCAAGTGAGTATAAAGATAGAAGCCCTTGGCATAGTAGCCGTTGCCGACCGATTCGATCAGCAGCCCACGCGACACAGGCATACGCAACGCCGCGAGATGGTTAAGTCCCATGAAGGCCTGCTCGCGCACGATGCGTTCCAGAGCGGTGCGGGTATCGGCCCCCTGGGAAAGTTGGGGACATTCCATCGGAATATTGCATTCTTTAAGAAAGTATCTTGTAAAGATGGCTATTGTTCATTGCATGGGCAATAGAAAAGCATCAAAAAAATATAAACCAATAATACAATGTCCCCAACTTTGCACCATAACCACTCTTCAACGAGCGCTGCTTTTCGCGATCCGATGAAAGAGATGGTTGAGCGAAGCTCCATTTAATTTAACGGGAAAAATCATCTTGACAACTGTCACGTTACAAATTACTTTTAGATCATGATAAAAACATTTGCCGATAAAGAAACCCAACAGATATTTGTTAACGGCAAATCAGAACGTCTACCTCCAGATTTAATCCGAAGAGCAATTCGTCGCTTGGAATACATCCATTGGGCAATTAACATAAATGACCTAAGGGTGCCTCCAAGCAATAGATTACATACTCTTAAAGGTAACAGAGAGGGGCAATATTCAATATCCATCAACGACCAATGGCGAATTTGTTTCAAGTTCATTAATGGAGATGCTTTTGACCTCGAAATAACAGATTATCATTAAGGAACAATGTAATGTCGATACAAAATACAACAAAACGAAAAATCCCTCCGACACATCCCGGGGAAATGATCAGGGAGGATTTCATGCCAGATTATGAATTGACCGCAACGTCATTAGCCAATGCGTTAGGAGTTTCCCGTCAAACAATCAATGAGCTATTAAGAGAAAGACGGTCCATCACGCCTACTATGGCATTGCGATTATCTCGCCTGTTCGGCAACTCTCCTGAATTTTGGCTCAATGCACAATATGCGCGAGACCTTTGGGAGGCCGAAAAACGATTTCAAAAAGAGCTAAAAAAGATCCATCCACTTAATGCAGCTTAATGTCACCTGCTTTTTCTCTAGTGTCATCATTGTCAAAAATCCGTTTCCAACCACTGATTATCAGGTACATTTGCCCTGACAAGTTTATATTAAGGGCCTTTTCGGGCAGATTTGCCCTGCCTGAATATCAAACCGATCAAAGGATTCAATCCAATGCTACAAGTCCTAAAAGACTCATACATTTTTTTTAGAATTAATTTTTTAAATATATTCAAAATATTACTGCCAATTTTAATTTTCAATTTTGCCTTTATTTTAATATTAGAATTTATTTCAGTTCCTGACAGGCTTTCTAATTTAATTGATTTCATGGAATATTTTATAAGCCTGATATTTCATTCGGTCTATTCTGCAGGGCTCATATTTTTCTTTGATGGCATTTTAAAAGGGGAGTTTGTTTCTGTAAAAGAAAGCCTTTTAAAAGGTTTAAAAATGGCACCTTTAGTATTGTTAACAGATTGTATAGTCCTTTTAATTACCGGCGTCGGCTTTTTGCTGCTTATCATTCCCGGAATTATATTGTCTGCCAAACTTTCATTGACTACCTATTGTTTGCTTTTGTCAAAAGACATGCCTCTTGAAGCAATTAAGAATAGTTACGAACTGACAAAAGGATATACCAAATCAATTCTGGGCTGTTTAACAATAGTTGGATTACCTTACATTATTATATTCACAATAATACCTTCATTATTTAAAAACGGATTCGATTCAATTTTTTCCTCGTTTGTAATTGGAATAATCAGCAATCTCTTTTCAGCGTTTTTGATAATAATTTTGTTTCGGTTTTATTGCCTTATAAATGAAAAAAAGGCCATAGCATAACCCGTTATTCGAGCTACGACTGTGGGATCGTACCAGCCTAATGTATTGGAATCAAACCCAGAAAGCCATCTGGGGCCGGGCCGAAAGCGCTGATTAAAACCGGTAAGAGATAGAGAATGAAAGAGTCTTATGGTAGAAGATTTAGCGAATCACACCAGCCTCGAGTCATGCGGCAATTGCAGTAATGCAGTGGCTGAAGCGTTGACAGAGGGAAGCGCAGGCGGGCTATTGAGCTCCGGAAATCACCAGTTCTCGGGTGCCGACCACGTGGTCCGATGGGGAAGGCAACACGTTCTGTGGCGCTATAACGCGAGTCACCGAACGGCCCGGCGGAGTCTTAGAACTTGGCATGTGTGGACATCTTTTACGCGGGAATCGGGAGATCCGTGAGTTTTCCATAGACCGAAAGGTAAAGGAAAACGGCCAGTGAAAGAGAAATTCTGTACGACTGGTACGAACGATTCACGGAAGTCGGACAACAACATATTACCTGAGAAGCCGGTGAACAAAGAGGTTAAAAACTCAGCGGAGCAGGTGGAGGGAAGGACGTTGGCCGAGGGGAACATCAGAGATACTGCCGCAGTCCGCACACAGGGGCGGGGAACTGCGTCGATCGGTCTTGATGGTGTACGTAGAAAAGCTCAGCAGGATAAGGAAGCATCCTTATCCGAGCCAGAGATTTCAGCGTTCGTACCCGAGGTAGGAGCCGTATGAGGTAGTACCTCACGTACGGATCTGTACGGGGGGTGCCGGGTAACCGGCATTCCTGCCGTGCCAAGTTAACAACCCGAAATTAAATGAAATAAATCCAAATTCAACCTTGTCATGAGTTCAATATCGCACTTTTTGAGGGCAAAAACGGTATGATAGAGATATGAGAAGGTGTGAAATTGGGGTCACCTTGACATCAGTCAACCGGCGAGTCAAAAAGTGATCCGAGGATTAAAAAACAATACTGGATTCTGGAATCACAAATCAAGGTTTGACCCCGGCCTCGACCCCGGCCTTCAGTAGATGGGCCCGCTGGCTTCGCCCATTCAACGGTCTGCAGTTGTTAAGAATGGAATTTAATCGGGGGGAAGGTAATCTGAAAAACGGATAAAATTCAATTCACTCTATTTTCTGGTAATTTTCTACAGCAGAGCCGCAAATCGGGCATTGATGCTCCGGCAGTTTGAGCAGCGTTGAGCCGCAGATTTGACAGACAAAATAATTGCGGTTTTTTTTAAGTTTCAGCACCAGTTTCCAGAAAAAAAACCGGGTGGCCCCTCTCATTTTCTGAATCAGTTTCCGGTGTTGTTTTTCCGCTTCCCATGCATAGGTAATTTGCAAAATAGCATCTTCATGCCCTTCGGCCTCCACACGTTTGATATATGCCGGATATCGTATATCGATTTCCGACAGTTCCACCTCCAGGGCATGGTTCAGGTTTTTGAGGGTGGTGTTGAAGACCGGTATATTTCCAGGCGTTAAGCGGGTTGTTTCGACCCCGAATTTTTTCAGGATCCTTTCAAAATTTCGGACATGCACGGATTCGGATGCTTTCAATGCGTCAAAAAGCAATTTAACACTTTTAATATCCTCTGCGTCGGCCTGGTCGGCATATGCGCTGAAAATTTGGCAGGCTGTGATTTCATCGGTATAAAGATATTTCAGGGCGGAAATCGTATCCGGAAATTGAGAGGGATCGGCGGCAAGACACGTTGCCGAGATATGCAATACGAGATATGCCAGAAATGCTTGTATAATTCGCCGTTTCTGTTTCATCTGTCGCCTCCCTGGTCAGTCATGTTTATTTTATTTTGGGGCTTGATCATAACTGCGGCCACAATGTCACGGAGTCCGTCCCGCCCCTTGCCGGTTTCTCCAGCACGATCCGGGGGGATGCCGGGCCCATGAAGCTAAAGCGCAAAAACTCGGCACGCCTCAAATAGTTTGCGCTTCTTAACGCTTCATGGCCCCGACATCTTTTCCCCGGATCGCGCCATGTCGTACGCCGGCAAGGGGCGGGACTCTGAGGCTACGCACAGCAAAATATGGCCGCAGTTATGATCAAGCCCTTATTTTGTTAATCAGACAACTTTCCAAACAGAATTTTATTGGCAGACTTTAAATTTGTTATTGCAGGATCTGATGAATATTTTTTTCAAAATGCCATAGTCAATATATGCAACATTTATCATTATATGATCAAGGGCTTTGTGATTGGAATGTGGATTTCAGATGGTTTGTCAAAAAAACTGTAGCAGACTGCTTGCAAACGCGTCCGATAGATCACCGTCATCGGTTGGTTAAAATTCGGGGGCAATTGGCATCACATAAAGTCCAGGAAATCAGCCAGACATTGCTGTTTTTGAACTTGATGTATAGCTGTAAAACGCCCAAAGGACGGGATGGAGGAATTCACCGGGGTAACCCGGCTTTTGGGTACTATTTCTATTCTTGTTCCGCGTAAGCTGAAAGCCCAAAGATATCTGGCCGGTTTACCCTGTAGACTTTCAATTCTGAGACTGATGATAATTTTCGATGTTTTTTCAATGTGTTAAAATATATTACTATGGCCAGGCCTCAGGCCACGCACGGCTCGGCGACTATTTCACGCCGTGTGCCGAGTACAGAAATACTTTCAATCGGTTTGCCCAGAATTCGAACGCATCTTTTGCGGGAGTTAATTTTCCGAATCTCATGTGGACACTTCCTTCGCTCACGACGATCCGGTCTGCAGACAGTGAATTCGGCGCAATGGATGAGCTGTCTGTAGAAAATTGCTTTTTGAGTCTGCCGGGAGAGTGATTTTTGAGCGAATTCTAAGGATTTAGCCCTATATATATACAGCGTTTTCCTGATATGAGATATATCGCCATTCTGGTATGATCTTATCATATACGTTGTGTCCTATCCCTGATTTGTTCGCTGGAAGAGGGTGCGCAACGGGTAAAAAGTCACCTCCCGTAAAGAAAAACAGCTCGAATCGCTGCATGAGCCAAAGCTGTCCTGTGTGGAGGCGAGGTGCTCTGGAACCTTCCACTGCCAATGTGATCGCTCAGCATCAAACCCATCTACCCGATCAATTTTACCTGAAAATGGAATTATATCAATCAGGTCATCATACCACTCATCCATAAGCGTCAGTGGTATTCGATTAGACTATCCACTGGCTGGCGGACGTAATACATGGTCGGGCTTTTAAGCACAGTGACCGGACGCCTATCAGGTAAGAATTCGGATTGATCGATATCTTACAGACGATCATATCTCTGCCTCGGTCAGGACTGAATTTCGGACCATGCGGCAGAGCGGTTACACCTGTTTCTGTTATTAAACAACATTTCAAACCCGTAAAAAGGAGAGTGCTGCTATGAAGAAAACAAACATGCTTTTAATTTTTTACCTGGTTTTTGCTGTTTCCGTTCTGACGGCATGGAGCGCGTTAGCCGCTGAAGTCCTTTTGAAGGATGTCATTGAAAGACAAATCGAGGTGGAGTCGGTTTTTGAAAAGACGGCGGACAATTTTATCGTGTTGTTTGATGCGTCGGGAAGCATGGCGGAACCATATAAAGATACGGGAACACCAAAAATCGACCTTGCAAAAAAGTTTTTGGATGAATCTCACGACATGATCCCCGAGCTGGGCTATAATGCCGGGTTGTATTTGTTCACTCCGTGGAAATCCTACTACGAAATGCAGCAACACGATAAGAGCAGGTACCATGACGCCGTCATGCAACTGCCGACGGTCGAGACCGCAGGCGATTTCGCCAATCAACCCAGTCCCCTGGGGCTTGGCATTCAGAATCTGGACCCCGTTCTGGCAGGGGTCACCGGCAAGACGGTTGTCTTTGTTTTTACCGATGGGTCTTTCTACTTCAGGCCTAGAATATATCCTTGGGATGCCGCTAAAACCCTCGCCCAAAAATACAATGTATGCTTTTATGTAATCAGTTCGGCCCAGACCGAAAAAGAGTTAAACACAGTACAAAAAATCGCAGCAGTCAACGAATGTTCGAGGGTCGTTCCCTTTGAAACTTTCATAGAGCAGCCGGACTATTATCTGGGCGCCCTTTTTGTGGTGAAAACCAATGAAATTACGAAAGAGATAGTCAAACAAAAAGTCGCTGGTTTCGATATTCAGGATATCCGATTTGATTTTGACAAAGTCGATGTACGTCCCGAGTATAACGATGACCTCGCAGCGCTGGCAAAGTTTTTGAAAAGCCATCCCGGCGCCACCGCCCTTCTTCAGGGCTTTACCGACAGCATGGGGGAAGAAGAGTATAACCTGCATCTGGCCCGTCAAAGGGTGGAGAGTGTTGGTAATTATCTGGTCGAACATTTCAATGTTGAGATGAACCGTCTGCTCCTGCAGTGGTTTGGTAAGGCCAATCCCATAGAGAGTAATGACACGCCGCAGGGCCGCGCGATGAACCGGCGGGTGGAAATTGACATCACAGACTTATGATGTCTGTAGTTTTTGTGGGGCAGAGACTCTGATTGCGTTCAGAGGCCTCTGCCTTACCAGTCAACTGCCCGCCATCAGCGGCATTTTACGGATGCCCGCGCCGACGGCAACTGCACCGTCGCTCACGCAGGAAGCGTCCGGCGGGCGGAGTGGTTCGTGGCGTTGCCCGTGGAGCCATGGCAGCGTAACGGTAGGTGCTATTGCCGGTGACGCGGGCACGGGACGACCGTTGTCTACAGGCCCTTCTTCGCTGTCATCTTCTCCTTCAGTGCGGCCTGTGCCGCTGACAGGCGGGCGATCGGAACGCGGAAGGGCGAGCAGCTGACGTAGTTCAGGCCCAGCCGGTGACATATTTCAATCGACCTGGGGTCTCCGCCATGTTCGCCGCAGATCCCCACCTCCAGCTCCGGGCGGGTTTTTCGGCCCAGTTCCACGCCCATCTGCATCAGCTTGCCCAGGCCTTTTTCGTCGATGGTTTCAAAGGGGTTTTCCTTCAGGATGCCGTGCTGAATGTAATCGATGAGAAAGCCCTTTTCGGCATCGTCGCGGCTGATGCCGAAGGTTGTCTGGGTGAGGTCGTTGGTGCCGAATGAGAAAAACTCGGCAAAGTTGGCAATTTCGTCGGCCGTCAGGGCTGCCCGCGGGATTTCGATCATTGTGCCAAATTTGTAATTGATAGAAATGCCCTGTTCCTTCATCACTTCTCCGGCAACCGCTTCCAGCGCGTCGCGTTCCACCTTCAGTTCATTGACATGACTGGTGAGCGGAATCATCACCTCAGGGTGAACATCGACTCCGTCTTTCGTACACTGGCAGGCGGCTTCAAAAATAGCCCGCACCTGCATCTGGGTCAGCTCCGGCATCAGGATTCCGAGGCGTACGCCGCGCAGGCCCAGCATGGGGTTGGTTTCATGCAGGGCCTCCACCCGGACACGGATATGATCGTCGTCCTGTATTTTTTTCAGAAGATCATCGATTTCTCTGAGATTGCCGGCGTTCATCAGGCGGATTTTGTTGTCGGCCAGCGAGGTCATCAGTGAATCATGGCTCGGCAGAAATTCATGCAGGGGCGGATCGATGAGGCGAATGATCACCGGCAGTCCGTCCATGGCCCGGAAAAGGCCAATGAAATCCTCACGCTGAAAGGGCAGCAGGGCTTCCAGTGCTTCACGCCGTTCCGTGGGCTGGTTGGTCATGATCAGTTTCTGAATAAACGGCAGGCGCTGACTTTCAAAAAACATATGTTCCGTTCGGCAGAGACCGATTCCGACCGCACCGTATTCCCGGGCGCGTTTGGCATCATGGGGATAATCGGCGTTGGCCCATACGCCCAGCCGCCGGAAGCCATCGGCCCAGCTCAGCAGTTTCATCAGCCAGGGGTCCGAGATGTCAGGTACCATGGTGTCGAGCTTTCCGAGATACACCCCGCCGGTCGAACCATCGATGGATATCCAGTCGCCCTCATGGATTACCTGCTCGCCCACTGTCATCATGCGCTTGTTCATGTCGATTTCCAGGGCCGCCACGCCGACCACGGCGGGCTTGCCGAATTGTCGGGCGACCAGTGCGGCATGGCTGGTCCGGCCGCCCCGGCTGGTCAGAATGCCTTCGGCCGCCAGCATGCCATGAACATCATCGGGTTTGGTTTCCGGGCGCACCATGATGACCTTTTTTTTTTCTTTTAAGGCCCATGTCTCGGCGATGTCGGCATCAAAGGCCACTACGCCCACGGCTCCCCCCGGCGAGACATTCAGCCCAACGGCAAGCAGCCGTCCATCTGCTTTGGCGGCTTTTTTAAACTCCGCATTGAACTGAGGATGGAGAAAAAAATCGACCTGTTCGGGTCTGACTCGCATCACCGCTTCCTCCTGACTGATCAAACCGTCATCGGCCATTTCCACGGCGATACGGACGGCGGCCTGTGCGGTGCGTTTCCCGTCACGGGTCTGGAGCATCCACAATTTTCCCCGCTCGACCGTGAATTCGACATCCTGCATGTCGCGATAGTGTTTTTCCAGTTTTCCGGTAATTTCAACGAACTGTTGCCAATTTTTTGGCATGGTTTTGGCCATATTCTCCACCGGGTCGGTGATGCGGATGCCGGCTACCACATCTTCGCCCTGGGCATTGATCAGGTAATCGCCCTCGATTTTTTTTTCGCCGGTCGTGGCATTCCGGGTCATCGCAACACCGGTGGAACAGTTGTTTCCCATGTTGCCGAACACCATGGTCTGGATATTGACCGCCGTGCCCAGGTCGTGGGGAATTTTAGCTGCGTTGCGGTAGTCGACGGCGCGCTTGCCGTGCCATGACTTGAACACGGCTTCGGTCGCCAGGCGCAGCTGCTCGAAGGGATCGGTTGGAAAATCGATTCGGTTGTAGCGTCGGAAGATATCTTTGAACCGCTCACAGATGGCTTTCCAGTCATCTACGTTCAATTCGGTATCGCTTTTAATGCCTTTTTGATTGCAAAATTCGGTAATCACCTCCTCAAAAGGCTCATCGGGAACGCCCATAACCACGGAACCGAACATCTGGATCAGCCGCCGGTAGGAGTCGTACACAAACCGGGGGTCACCCGTGGCTTCGATCATGCCGTTGACGGTCGCTTCGTTCAGGCCGATGTTCAGCACCGTGTCCATCATGCCGGGCATGGAAAATCTGGCTCCGGAACGGCACGATACCAGCAGCGGGTTTTTTGGATCCCCGAATTTTTTTCCGGTTTTTTCCTCTACGGCGGACAGGGCGGCAAGCTCCTGCTTCCACATCGTATCGGGAAGTTTCATGCCTGCGTCAAGATAACTGTTGCAGGCTTCGGTGGTGACGATAAATCCCGGGGGTACGGGCAGCCCAAGCCGGGTCATATCGGCGAGGTTGGCACCTTTTCCCCCCAGCAGGCCGCGAACTTTTTCCCAGTCATCGTCTGCGTAGGCGATGGCCTGTTTGATTTCATCGAATAGAAACACCCATTTTTTTTCCATGGCGTTTATCCCTCCAATATATGATGAAAAAGGACAATATCGATATTGAGCAAGAACAATACCATAAAGGATGAAGTTACGGTCGTGCCGTATCAAGCCTTAAAGGTCATAAACGTCGAATTTGAGAGAAGTTGGTTTTGAGTGAAGAAAAAATGAACAATCCTTCGGGTGAAGGCTATAAAAATTTTAACTTATAAAAAATATTAGCACACCCGGGTCTTGCGGTGCAATCGGTTTCCGCTGACTGTCCGGAAAATTGTTAAAATACGCTGTATTCTGTACCTCAAATAATTTGTTCCGGTGGCCTGAGCTGTGATAGGATTTCAGTAAACAATAAGGAGGATACAATGGGCAATCCATTACAGTGGGTCATTGGCGGAACGGGCGGTGAACCCGTGGTGCAGCTTGGGAAAATGTCCAACCGTCACGGCCTGATTGCCGGTGCGACCGGCACCGGAAAAACAGTGACGCTGCAGATTCTGGCTGAGGGATTTTCCCGCATGGGGGTGCCCGTGTTTGCTTCTGATATCAAGGGGGATCTCTCCGGTCTTGCCGCATCGGGTCAGCAGAACGCCACCATCGACAAACGGTTGAAAAAAATGACGCTTTCTTCCTATGCGCCGCGTTCCAGTCCGGTCATCTTCTGGGACATCCATGGGGAAAAAGGTCATCCGGTTCGCACGACGATATCCGAGATGGGGCCGCTTCTGATATCGAATCTGCTGGAACTCAACGACACGCAGTCCGGCGTACTGTATGCCGCCTTCAAGATCGCGGATGACGAGGGCCTGCTGATCCTGGATTTGAAGGACCTTGTCGCCATGCTTCGCTGGGTCGGGGAAAATGCAAACGAGTTGCGAAGCCGGTACGGTCATATAACTGCTGCCAGCATCGGTGCCATCCAGCGCCGGCTGCTGGTTCTGGAGGAGCAGGGCGGTGCTGCTTTTTTCGGCGAACCGGCGGTAAAACTCCAGGATCTGATGCAAAGCGATTTTTCCGGTCATGGGGTCATCAGCATTCTGGATGCAAGCCGTCTGCATGCCCGGTCGCCGAGGGTCTACACGACCTTTCTGCTCTGGTTGCTGTCAGAGTTGTATGAACAGCTGCCGGAGACAGGGGATGAAGAAAAGCCCCGAATGGTTTTTTTCTTTGACGAAGCGCATCTGCTGTTTGAGCAGGCGCCGAAGGTGCTTCTTGAAAAGATCGAACAGGTCGTCCGGCTGATCCGGTCCAAGGGCGTGGGGATCTATTTTGTTACCCAGAGTCCGTCTGATATACCCGATGAAGTGCTGGGACAGCTGGGACTTCGGATACAGCATGCCCTCCGGGCATTTACCCCGAAAGATCAGCGGGACATCCGACAGGTAGCCGATACGTTCCGCGCGAATCCGGACGTGGATATTGCATCGGAAATCACGGAACTTGAGATTGGCGAGGCACTGGTCTCCTGTCTGGATGAAAAGGGCAGTCCCAGTCCGGTTAAACGGGTTTTGATTCGTCCTCCCGAGTCGCGTATCGGTCCGCTGACTGATTCTGAACGAGAAGAGCATCTCAGGCGTTCTCCCTTGGCCGGCCGCTATGAAGCGATGTTAGACCGGCAATCCGCTTACGAGATTCTCAGGGACCGTGCCCTTATCCGACAGGAAGAGCAGGAAGCTGCCCGTTCAAGGCAGCCGGCTGAAAAAAAAAGCGCCAAATTGCGGCCGGGACGGCAGAGCCAGGGGTTGGGAGAGGCCATGGCCAGGAGCGCTGCCCGTTCCATCGGCAGCCAGATCGGCCGTCAGATTGTCCGCGGCATTCTGGGTTCGCTGTTTGGTGGCCGCCGGTGATTGATTGCGCACGCCGGGCAAATGCGTCGAATTTTCGTTGAATCCTTTTAAGGTGTTAATCCGGATTAACAATTCCTGTCCCCGGTTCTTCCTCCTTTTTTCATTTAATTTTAAGGAAACCTCATGGATTTTTATGCTTTCCATTCGGAGAGCCAGTCAAAACAATCTTCTCTGCTGCCAATGGCCGGTTTTTTTCCTGTGCTTTGCGTGGGGACCCGTTAAGTGCACATTACCATAGGCGTGTGAGCTCGGGTGAAATGCGATAGCATGAAGTTGTTTTAAAATTACTAAGAAACAGGATTTTTGAATATAACTTGTAACCTGTTGTTTGTTGTGAGACAATTTTTGAAATTATTGACGGCATGGTTTGAGTTTAAAGAATAATAATATTCTATCCGGTTCAGCCGGAACTGACTGAAAATGAAAGGATAACTTTAATGGCTTACGATTTTAATGCGGATGACGTGTTTGAAATGGCTGTACAGATTGAAAAAAACGGTGCGGATTTTTACCGGAAGGCTGCCGGAGATGTCACCGATGAGGAGTCTCAAAAGCTTCTGCTGGGTCTGGCTGAAATGGAGGACGAGCATGAAAGAATCTTTGTCGATCTGAGAGCGTCTCTGACGGGCCGGGAAAAAGCCGGAACGGTGTTTGATCCGGAAGATCAGGCGGCACAGTACCTCAGGGCGCTTGCCGATACCCGGGTGTTTTTCGAGAAACAAATCGATACCACGTCGATGGAAGAAATTTTGAAAGCGGCGATTCTGGCGGAAAAAGACTCTATTTTATTTTATCTCGGCATGAAGGAAATGGTCCCTGACGAGATGGGGAAAAACAAGCTGGACAAGATCATCGGGGAGGAGATGGGACATATCAGTCTTCTCAGCGGGAAGCTGATCTCCCTTGCGAATTGATTCCCGTTACAGCTCAACGATGATGGAAAATGCGGTCGTTCTTTACGCCGAAGAGATCATGCCAAAAATGAAGGCATGACCCCATATCTCTGAAGCACAGATGGCCCTGGTTGGTGATGCCTGAAAACATTTTGTGCCAGGGAAATAAGTAAGTATTTTCACTGGAAAATGGAAAACAGGCTCATCACGGGTTAATCCCGTTTCTGATATGGATGAGACCGCTTTCGATCAGGCAGAAGGAGACATCAAAAATGAAGTTGAGCAGTAAAACCGTTCTCGGGATTTTTTCCCGTATGTGGGCGCGCCGTTGCGGAAGCGAACTGACACAGAAGTATGTCACCGATGAACTGCCCCTTCGATCGGAACTGTTCAGTGCCGATCAGATGGAGCAGCATGGCAAGATATTGGCCGGTGTTCACCAGTTGAAGTCCGGACGCCATCGGGACCGCCTTCTGGCACGGCTGGCCGAGAATGAAAGTCTCCTGTTTGAAGCCCACAAACTGCTGACCGCCGACGTCAAAGAGGAGCGCCGGATTACACCGGCCGGGGAATGGTTTCTTGACAACTTCTATTTAATTGAAGAACAGATTCGAACGGCGAGGCGACACTTGCCGAAGGGTTATAGCCGTGAGCTGCCGTACTTACGGAATGACCCATCGGCCGGGCTTCCGCGGGTGTATGACATCGCTCTTGAGACGATTTCACACGGCGATGGCCGGGTGGATCCGGAAAACCTCAGCAGTTTCGTAGCCGCCTACCAGTCGGTAACCACCCTGAAACTGGGCGAACTTTGGGCCATCCCCATCATGCTGCGTCTGGCGCTGCTTGAGAATCTTCGGCGGATTGCCGCCCGGATCGCCGCCGTCAGGATCGATCGAAATCTCGCTGAATATTGGGCCGGCCAGATGACGGAGATCGCTGCGAAGGACCCGAAGAGCCTGATTCTGGTGATAGCTGACATGGTCCGGTCGAATCCTCCCATGGTGAGCTCGTTTGTTGCAGAGTTCACGCGTCTCTTGCAGGGCCAGGGTCCTGCGCTGGCACTGCCGCTCACCTGGATTGAACATCGATTGTCCGAGGCCGGCCTGACCATCGAACAGTTGGTGCGTTCGGAGAACCAACAACAGGCTGCCAATCAGGTATCGATGAGCAACAGCATCGGCAGCCTCCGTTTTCTGGGCGAGATGGACTGGCGCGAGTTCGTCGAGACGTTGAGCGTTGTCGAGCAGACCCTGGGTGAGGATCCTGGGGGTGTCTACGGCAAGATGGATTTTGCTACCCGTGATCGCTACCGCCACGTCGTGGAGAAGGTCGCGAAGCGCAGTCCGCACTCCGAGAGCGAGGTGGCGCGCAAGGCAATCCAGCTGGCGCATGAAGGAGCGGTTCGGAAAGGCAGCGACGACCGAGCAGCGCACGTCGGCTTTTACCTGATCGACGAGGGATTGGCGCAGCTCGAACGAATGTCGGAGGTACGCTTTTCATTTGCAGAGGTTCTGCGCAGAGTCAGCCGCCGGTTCCCATTGCTTCTGTATTCAGGCGCCATTCTACTGATGACGGCGATTTATGCCGGGTGCTTAGCGGCAAAGGCATATGCCGACGGGGTGCAGGGTTGGACACTCGTGCCGGTCGGACTGCTCTCGCTTCTGTGTGCCAGTCATCTGGCGGTAGCCCTGGTGAACTGGCTGGCAACGTTGCTGGCGTCGCCGCATCCGTTGCCGCGTATGGATTTTTCAAAAGGGATCCCGGAGGAATTGCGCACTCTGGTTGTGGTTCCGACAATGCTCACGAGCAGTCAAAACATCGAGAACCTGATCGAGGCGCTTGAAGTCCGTTTCCTTGCAAATCAGGATGACCACCTTCACTTCGGTCTGCTTACTGATTTTCGTGACGCCATCGAAGAAACGCTGCCGGAGGACGAACCGCTGTTGCGGCTGGCCCGGCAGAGGATTGAAGAGCTTAACGAAAAGTACCGGGGCTCAAAAGGCAATAATTTTTTTCTGTTTCATCGCCCGCGCCGATGGAATCCAAGAGACCGGATCTGGATGGGTTACGAGCGCAAGCGCGGCAAACTTGCGGATTTGAATGGGCTTCTGCGCGACAAAACACAGGGTATCACTGGTGATCGCTTCGCGCTCGTCGTCGGTGAAACCGCGGTTTTATCGAACGTGAAGTACGTGATCACATTGGATACCGATACGCAACTGGCACGCGATTCGGCCCGGCAGTTTGTGGGCGCCATGGCGCACCCGCTGAACCGGCCGCTCTACGACGAAGACCGGCAGCGTGTCGTTGCGGGGTATGGCATCCTGCAACCACGGGTGGCAGTGAGCCTTCCCGGAACGAGCCGGTCCCGGTATGCGTGCATGTGTGCCAGTGAGCCCGGCATCGATCCGTATACGCGTGCCGTTTCCGATGTTTATCAGGATCTATTCGGTGAAGGCTCGTTCATCGGTAAGGGCATCTACGAGGTTGATACGTTCGAACGGGCTCTGGGCGGGCGTTTTCCCGACAACCGGATCCTCAGCCACGATCTTCTGGAGGGGTGTTACGCGCGGGCAGGGCTGTTGAGCGATGTGCATCTGTACGAGGAATATCCATCTCGCTACAGCGCGGATGTGAGCCGCCAGCACCGTTGGATTCGCGGTGACTGGCAGATCGCGCACTGGCTGTTGCCGAGGATTCCCGGCCCTGATGCCGGCCTTCAGAAAAATCCTCTCTCAATGCTTTCCCGCTGGAAGATTTTTGACAACCTGCGGCGCAGTCTCACAGCCGCGGCGTTGACGCTCCTGTTGCTGTTGGGTTGGACGGTGTTGCCATCGGCCGGCTTCTGGACATTGGCAGTGATCGGCATCATCCTGATTCCTCCTTTGATATCCTCTTTTTTGAATGTGTTTCAGAAGTCCGGCGATGTGACTCTGGGACAGCACCTCACGGCCGCAGTGCACTCGGCCGGCCGGCATTTCGTTCAGGCTGTCTTCACGCTTGTATGCCTGCCATACGAAGCGTTTTTCAGTCTGGACGCGGTGCTGCGCATTGCCTGGCGGATGCTGATCACGCATAAGCAGCTGCTTGAATGGAATCCGTCGGGCGATCTGGATCGCAATAGCCGAACCAACTTCGTCGGCTCGTACCGGACTATGTGGATCGCCCCGGTCATGGCCACGGCTGCAGTGATTACGCTTGCGGCATCAAAGCCGGCCGTATTGGCGGTGGCGGGGCCCATACTGGGCCTCTGGATTATCTCCCCCGCTATCGTCTGGTGGATCAGCCGGCCGATCGACCACCGCGAAGCAAGGCTGACAGCGGATCAGACCCGCTTTCTGCGGATGCTTTCCCGGAAAACCTGGGCGTTTTTCGAGACCTTCGTCGGCCCGGAAGATCATTGGCTGCCGCCGGATAACTATCAGGAGCATCCCGTTGCCGTGATCGCGCACCGCACGTCGCCTACCAACATGGGCCTTGCGCTGTTGGCGAATTTGTCCGCCTACGACTTCGGCTACCTTTCGGCCGGACATCTCATCGAGCGTACGGCGAAGGCCCTCCATACCATGGAAGCCCTGAAACGATACCGGGGTCACTTCTATAACTGGTACGACACCCAATCTCTGAAGCCCCTGCCGCCCCTCTATGTTTCGTCGGTTGACAGCGGAAATCTTGCGGGCCATTTGCTGACATTGCGGCCGGGTCTGCTCGAACTTGCCGATCACAAGATCCTGGGAACGCGATTCTTTGAGGGCTTAAACGACACTCTCGGGATTGTCATAGAGGCTGCGGCCGCCGCTCCGGAAGTATATGCTGCGGTTCAGCTCGATCAACTGCAGCAGTATGTGGAGTCTGCGATACGTTTCCAACCGACCACGCTCGTGGCCTCTCGGCTGTGCCTTGATCACCTGGCAACTTCGGCTGCGGCAGTGGGCGCCAGCGTTGAAGCTCTCGATGCCGACCCCGGTAACCCATTGAGGTGGGGGATCCACGCCTTCACCGGGCAATGCCGGGATGCCCTCGATGAGCTGACGCTTCTCGCTCCGTGGACAGCGCTTTTGTCTTCTCAGAATAACCCCGGCAACTTTCCCGATCTGGATGAGATCCCAACCCTACGCGAACTGGCAGAACTGGAGGCAAAACTCCTGCCAACCATCGTAAGCCGGCTCAGCTCTGCCGCCACGTCGGCGGAAAGTGCCTGGTTTAGTGAACTTCGAGATCTCATCACGGCAGCCAGCCGGTATGCCGGAGAAAGGATTGCGGCTATCAAAGGGCTTGCCCTGCTATGCGGCGCACTCGCCCGGATGGAATATGATTTTCTGTATGACAAGACGCGTCATCTGCTGGCTATCGGCTATAATGTCGCTGAAAGCCGTCGGGACTCGAGTTACTACGATCTCCTGGCTTCGGAAGCGAGGTTTTCCAGTTTCGTAGCGATTGCTCAGGGACAACTGCCGCAGGAGAGCTGGTTCGCCCTGGGACGTCTGCTCACTTTCGCCGGTGGAGATTCGGTCCTCCTTTCGTGGAGCGGTTCGATGTTCGAATACCTGATGCCGCTTCTTGTGATGCCAACCTACGAGCACACGCTGCTCGACCAGACCTGTAAAACGGCTGTGGCCCGGCAGATTGAGTATGGAAAAAAACGCGCGGTGCCGTGGGGCATTTCGGAATGTGGTTACAATGCCATCGATGTGCATCTCAACTACCAATACCGGGCCTTTGGCGTACCCGGACTGGGGCTCAAACGCGGGCTCACCGAGGATCTGGTGGTTGCCCCCTATGCCTCGGCGCTGGCGCTGATGGTGGCGCCAGAAGCAGCGTGTCTGAACCTTGAGCGACTCGCTGCTGAAGGCTTTGAAACCCGGTATGGCTTTTACGAAGCGATTGACTACACGCCGTCGCGTCTGCCGAGCGGACAATCGAACGCCGTGGTTCGGTCCTTCATGGCTCATCACCAGGGCATGAGTCTCCTGTCTTTGGCCCATTTGCTCCTGGATCGCCCGATGCAGAAGCGATTCGAGTCGGATCGCTTGTTCCAGGCGACCATGCTGTTACTCCAGGAGCGGATCCCCAAAGCGACAGCGTCCTATGCGCATACAACCGAGTTCTCCGAGCACCATATGGCTCCCAGCCTTCAGGCCCCGCCGATACGCGTTTTCAAGACACCGGATACGCCGAACCCGGAAGTGCAGTTGCTCTCGAACGGCAGGTACCACGTGATGATCACCAATTCCGGCGGCGGGTACAGCCGCTGGAAGGACCTCGCCATCACCCGTTGGCGCGAAGACCGCACCTGCGACAACTGGGGCACATTCTGTTACATCCGCGATGTGACCAGCACTGAGTTGTGGTCAACCTCATATCAGCCAACGCTCAAACGATCGAAACGTTTTGAGGCGATTTTTTCGGAAGGGCGAGCCGAGTTTCGCGGCCGGGACCACGACTATGACACCTATACCGAGATTGTTGTTTCGCCAGAGGATGACATCGAACTGCGCCGTGTCCGCATCACCAACCACGCGCGGACGCGCCGGGCGATAGACGTTACCAGTTATGCGGAAGTGGTTCTGGCACCGCCTGCCGCGGACGCACTGCATCCGGCGTTCAGCAATCTTTTTGTGCAGACCGAGATCATCCGCCGGCAGCGAGCAATCCTCTGCACTCGCCGGCCCCGTTCCCGGAGCGAGCAGGCGCCCTGGATGTTGCACCTGATGGCCGTGCATGGGGCGGAGATCGGAGCTGTCTCCTATGAAACCGATCGTATGCAGTTCATCGGACGCGGAAACACTGTCGGTGATCCACAGGCGATGAGCGGATCTGCCGATTTTTTTACCGGAGCGCTCTCGGGCAGCGAGGGCTCCGTGCTCGACCCGATTGTCGCCATCCGTACCCGGATAACGCTGGATCCGGAAGAATCGGCAACGATAGACATGGTCTTCGGCATCGGTGAAACCCGTGATGCAGCCTTAAGCCTGGTGGAAAAATACCAGGATCGGCGTCTCGCGAATCGCGTCTTCGATCTGGCATGGACTCATGGCCAGGTGCTGTTGCGCCAGTTCAATGCCTCCGAGGCCGATGCGCAGCTTTATGAACGCCTTGCCAGCTCGATCATCTACGCCAATGCTTCGCTGCGAGCCGACCCGAGTGTCCTCATCAAGAACCACCGGGGGCAATCCGGTCTCTGGGGATACGCCATCTCCGGCGATTTACCGATTGTGCTGCTGCAGATTGAACATTCGGCCAATATCGATCTGGTGCGCCAACTTGTTCAGGCCCACGCTTACTGGCGTTTAAAGGGACTGGCGGTGGACCTGGTGATCTGGAACGAAGATCACGATGGTTACCGGCAACTCCTCCACGACCAGATCATGGGGCTCATTGCCGCAGGTATCGGAACCAATGTAACCGATCGACCGGGGGGCATTTTCGTAAGATCTGTGGACCAGATTGCCGAGGAGGACCGCATCCTGATCCAAACGGTCGCACGTGCCATCATCACCGACAGTCGGGGATCGCTGGCGGATCAGATCAACGGTCGCAGTCCGGTGGAGGTAACCGTGCCCTTGCTCAGCCCTTCCCGAACCCACCGTTCCGAACCCCTGGCGGTCGCCCCGCTGCCACGTCCCGATTTGATATTTTCCAACGGACTGGGCGGATTTACCCCGGATGGCCGCGAGTACGTTATTACCACCGCGCGCGGGCAGGAGACACCGGCACCCTGGGTGAATGTGCTGGCCAACCCGCAATTCGGGACTGTCGTCTCAGAGAGCGGTCTTGCCTGCACCTGGAGCGAGAATGCCCACGAGTTCCGCCTCACTCCCTGGGGGAATGATCCCGTGAGCGATTCGAGCGGAGAGGCATTTTACCTCCGTGATGAAGAGCGCGGCCATTTCTGGTCGCCCACGCCGCTGCCCTGCCGCGGGGCAACACCTTACGTCACCCGGCACGGATTCGGCTACAGTGTTTTCGAACATACCGAGCGCGGTATCCGCTCCGAGCTGTGGGTTTATGTGGCCATGGATGCAGCGGTCAAGATCACGGTGCTCAAAGTGCAAAATATCTCGGACCGATCCCGTCGGCTCTCCGCTACCGGATATGCGGAATGGGTGCTTGGCGACCTGCGGCCAAAATCGAGTATGCACGTGATTACCGAAATTGACCCGAATAGCGGCGCGCTTTTCGCGCGCAACCCATATAACACGGAGTTCCGCGACCGGACTGCGTTCTTCGACGTGGACGATACGACTCGCACCATAAGCGGTGATCGGACTGAATTCATAGGACGCAACGGGTCGCTGAGCGCTCCTGCCGCTATGGCGCGCATGCGCCTTTCCGGTAAGGTAGGGGCGGCCCTGGATCCCTGCGCAGCGATCCAGGTGAGCTTCGATCTGGCCGCCGGTCAAGAGCGTGAGATTGTCTTCAGGCTCGGCGTAGGGCGAGACGCCGACGATGCCAGAAACCTGGTTAATCGCTTTCGGGGTTCAACCGCCGCACGCGGCGCCCTCGATGTGGTGTGGCAGCACTGGACGCACACCCTCGGCGCGGTAAATGTGGAAACACCTGATCTGGCCCTTAACTTGATGGCCAACGGCTGGCTGCTGTACCAGACTCTGGCGTGCCGCCTTTGGGCGCGAAGCGCAACCTACCAGTCGGGGGGCGCGTTTGGTTTCCGAGATCAGTTGCAGGACGTGATGGCACTCATTCACGCCAGGCCGCATCTGGTGCGCGAGCACCTGCTCCTGTGCGCGGCCCGTCAATTCCCGGAAGGAGATGTTCAACATTGGTGGCATCCTCCAACCAATCGGGGTGTGCGTACTCACTGTTCGGACGATTACCTCTGGCTGCCGCTCGTGACCTGCCGCTATGTCCTCACTACCGGGGATATCGGCCTGTTGGATGAATCCATCCACTTTATCCAGGGCCGCCCGGTAAACGCGGATGAAGATTCTTATTACGATCTGCCAGTGCGTTCAGAAGAGGCGGCGAGTCTTTACGAGCACTGTGTCCGAGCCATCCTGAACAGTCTCAAATTCGGCGAACACGGCCTGCCGCTCATCGGCTCCGGTGACTGGAACGACGGTATGAATCTGGTGGGCGAACACGGCAAAGGCGAAAGCGTGTGGCTGGGATTTTTTCTTTATGATGTGCTCATGCGCTTTACTGAGGTTGCCCGCAGGCACGGTGACGAGCCTTTCGCAGAGCGATGTGTAAGGGAGGCTGAGGATTTGTGCCGCAATGTCGAAAAGCATGGCTGGGACGGCCAGTGGTACCGCCGTGCCTATTTCGACGACGGCTCGCCGCTTGGATCGTCAGCTAACCCCGAATGCCAGATTGATTCGATTGCGCAGAGCTGGTCTGTTCTTTCGGGTGCGGGAAATCATGAGCGTTCGCGTATGGCCATGGAAGCATTGGATGAGCGGCTCGTTCGCCGCGAGTATGGGCTGATCCAGCTTCTGGACCCGCCCTTCGACAAGTCGGCGCTGAATCCCGGTTATATCAAAGGCTACGTACCGGGAGTCAGAGAAAATGGCGGACAGTACACGCATGCAGCCATCTGGGCAGCAATGGCCTTCGCTCGCCTTGGGGACAGCCGGCGGGCGTGGGAACTCTTTACCATGATCAACCCGGTGAACCATTCAAAATCACCCGAGGAGACTGCCATCTACAAAGTGGAACCTTACGTCGTTGCGGCCGACGTCTATGCGGCTCCGCCTCATGCCGGCCGAGGCGGCTGGACCTGGTACACGGGCTCGGCCGCCTGGATGTACCGGCTGATCGTGGAATCACTTCTGGGGCTCAGGCTTGAAGTGGATAAACTGCGTTTTACGCCGTGCCTCCCTGCGGATTGGAAGGGGTTCAAGCTGCACTACCGCTATCGGGAGACGGTCTACCATATTGAGGTACTGCAAACGCCTGCCGGCAATGGCGAGATGAGCGTGACCGTGGATGGCATTGATCAACACGATAAGACCATCGCTCTTGTTGACGACCACAAGGAACACTGGGGTGAGGTGAGGATACCTGCTACAGGCGGTTGAGAACTCGTCTGTGGGATCAAAAGTTCGTTGCGTATCCTGATTGAAACTGCCGGGTACGGGAATCTATACCCGGGGTGGGCTATAGATGCCGATGAGACCGATTGGTGGTCAATTAAAATATTCATACCGCCCGCTTCGCTCAAGGCGCAGAGAACGCAGAGGGGAAAATGTTGTTTTTTCCTCTGCCTGGTTTGGCGATTTTTTACTATATCGGGGGTGGTTGAAATCCTCCGAGCGTTTTTTCAAGATAGCCGGCAACTGCCAAGCCAATGTCTTCTCTCCACGGATGGGCAATAATTTGCACTCCAATGGGCAGCCCATCCGGGGATGTGCCGCCACGTACAACGACAGCCGGCCAGCCTGTCATATTGTAAGTCATGGTATAACTAAACGCCTCCAGATCAGCACCCAATGATCCATGCGGCATGGCCGGAAAGGCATTTACCGGACTGATAATGACATCATAGTCTTTAAAGAATGACAGCATGGTGCTTCGAAATTGGTACCATTTCATTATCAAAGCATCGAACCGAGTCGCATTGATTGGCTCTGCAAGTCCCAGCCACGGGAGGGTATGTTCCTTTGTACCTGCATCCTGTAGCAACCTTCGGATCGACGCACCACCGTCTGCAGATAACAGCTCAATCATCAGATCATAGGACTGCTCGATACCCTTTGGGCGTATCTCCGTTATGATCAAGCCTTCACCTTCAAGGCGTGCAGCTGCCTTCCGAACCACTTTTTCTGTTTCCGGTGAAGGAGAAACGATTCCATTGTCTGAATGGAAAGCGACGCTAAGATTTGTCAGCGCCACCTCTTTTGGGTCATTAAATGCCATTGGAACTATACCGGGATCGATATCGTCAGGCCCGCTGATAATCGGCAGAACCAAAGACAGGTCATCAACATATCGGGCCAGGGGGCCCATTTGTTGAAAAAAATCCAGCACACCACCAAAAGGAAAAATATGTCCGGTTCGCGGTACACGTCCTGAAGTGGGCTTGATTGTGGCAATGCCACAGCAATGTGCCGGGAACCGAAGGCTTCCTCCGTAATCACTCCCGATATCAAATGCAGATCCGCAGGCAGCAACGATGGCCGCGGGTCCGCCGCTGCTGCCGCCGGGAGAGCGCGAAAGATCATAAGGATTGTTCGTCTGGCCGTATATTAAATTGTCAGTTTCATAGGTGAGGGTTAATTCCGAGGTATTGGTTTTACCAAGCAGAATAGCGCCAGCGGCGCGTAAGCGACTGACAATTGTAGCGTCCCTGGAAGGAACAAAGTTTGATCTTCCCCTGGTTCCCCCTGTGGAAATCAGGCCCGCTGTATCAAATGAATCTTTAATGGTAAATGGCACTCCATGCAGCGGGCCTGAAATATCACCTCGTGACAAAGCTTCGTCAGCTTTAGAAGCCTGGTCACGTGCGGCTTCTTCAGATAGCTGTACAACGGCGTTTAGTTTTGGATTAACCTCTTTTATTCGATTTAGATATGAATCTACAACTTCTGTTGAGGAAATCTCCTTGTTACGTATGGCTTTGGCGAGTGCCGCAGCTGAAAGGTTGATTATCTGCTGCATATTTTATCCTTTGTACCGACGACTGACATTTCCGCTTCAGGGGCTACAAAAGGTGAAAAAAGGACTGGTAATAAAACCGCCTGCTTTTGCAGTCCATCTGCAAGCGGGTTGTTCGATTATTTTTCGTGGGTCAATAGTGATACTTACATGAAATAATTGTAATAAAAACATCATCAACCGCATAAACCATCCGATTTGCATCATCAATTCTTCGTGACCAAAAGCCAGACAAAATTTCTCTTAAAGGTTCGGGCTTTCCTATACCCGCAAAAGGTTGTCTCATAGTATCATTAATTAGCTTGTTGATTCGTTTGAGTGTTTTCTTCTCTTGTGTCTGCCAATAGATATAATCTTTCCATGCTTCATCAGTCCAAGCTAATTTCCTACTCATCTATTAAATCCTTTTCCTGGACTTTTCCATCTCTAAATTGTTCAATTGATTTTGTTAAATGGGCAGCATTGGCAGGTGATCTGAGAAGATAAAATGTCTCCATAAAACGATTAAAGGTTTCCAATGACATAACAACAGCATCTTCTGCGTCACGACGGGTAATTATTGTATAATCGGCATCATCTATTACTTGATCCAAAACTGACTTTAGATTGTTTCTTGCTTCGCTGAAATTAACAATTCTCATAATATCCTCCAAACTTGTATTGTTTATTGTACAAGTATAATAAATATTTTTACATTTGACCATTATTTTGTACAAGTATGGATAAAATATTCGTTTTGCGATCGAGTACCGCTGCGAAGGGGTCCGGGTGTAGAATCAGAGACCTATTTTACAACCCGAAATTTATGTAAACTGAAATATCGTCCTGTTTAATTTGTCCGCCCCGGCCGGCGGTGAATCCCGAAGCGTCGGATACGGTTATCTGTGTTGAGCCTTGTTGGAAACCGCTCAGAACAGGGATATATCCGCCGGTATAAGATCCCCTGACGTTTATGCACCCATCGGCGCACACGCAGTCGAGGCGAGTCACCAGGTGTCCTTCTCCTCTCAATACAATACCCGGTTTTAAATTTAATCGCGATTTGATCGGATATATTCCCGCCTGAACCATGAAGGGTCTCTTCCACAATCAATAAGGGCGAAAATTCTGACGAATTATTATTAATAGCATAGGAGAGGGATCGGGTTTCCGTTTGATTCTTTTTAATTCTGATAAAGATCAAACGGAGACCTGACCCTTAAAAATAACGCAGCAAATCAGCGTGCGCGGCTTTTTGCGCTCAGTTTTGCATTGTTATGCATAGTTTTTACTTTAGTTTGACAGTAACGAAAAATGTAGCATTTGAATAACTTGTAATGAGCGCCAAAATGCCCTCATTTTTCTGATCATAATTATTAATCATTCCCTCTAATTGATCATGAGAGGCAGGGGCATCAAAGACATCGAGTATTTCTTCTTTTGTCCTATAATCATGCTTAGGGCTCACTCAGAAATAACTTCACATTTCAAGCGCCGATGCATCCTGTCTGGCTGCGTTACGAAAGCTCGAAATATGCTTGATATTCCTGCGCTTTCGTGCCTTGCCAGGCAGGCGCCTCAACACTTAAAATTGCGAACTTATTTCTGAGCGAACCCTTAGTTGGAAGTCCCCTTTCGATGACTTTTTTTGGATAAACTAACAAAGCTCCTCGTCCCATTGAAAGATAGCATTCTTTATATAGCTTTGAAAGTAGCGTTAATTTTGAATCAAGCATTGATAATGCTTGATCTCTTTGGATAATTGTTGACATGAAATTTGATAATTCCTTCTATCAAGGCTATTTTTTGATGGTTGTTCATTTTGGAAATGCGAATAACAGCCGGCTGTCAGTGGCAGCCAGGGATTACACTGAATTACGATAAAAAATAAAAGCGGTCGATTCTATGAAAAATTCCAAAACGGCCCCAGCCTTGGCTGTCCAATGCACTGCCATGTTATGCGGGAATTGCCTTTGAATCGATTCAATGTTTCTATTCGTTCCGGGTCTATCCGGCTATATGGGCTCGGAACAGTTATTTATGCCAAGAGAATTTATGAGTTCTTCCCGATTAATCAGTTGGTATCGCCGGGGTGGTTCCAGTGTAAAAAATATCCTTTTTGGAAATGAGAAAGTTCGTTCTGTATTGTATAAATTTTCTTAGAGGTCACTTTCTGATATCCAAAACTGAATTCTAAGCTGTATTTTATGGGTCGATTTTGAACGTATTGATTTTATTTCAATATGTTATCTTGGTCCGACCCCAGCTGATACGATGTATTTTTAAACGTATCCGGTGTCGGACCAAGCTATAACGGATGCCAATATATAGAGGGCTATTGTTGCATACCCACCATCGTCTTCAGCCGTTGAACGGTTCCGGGGGTCAGACCCAACCCGCGGGCCAATCTTTCCATATAATCTTGCTCGGCAGGCGTGTCAACCTCAATGGCCATCAGTGATGCGGCATACATTTCAGCGGCCAACTCCTGCTGACCCGTTGCAGCCGCACAGAGAGCCTCCAGGTCCAGAGGTTGCTGCATCTCTGCCATCAGATACTGTTGTGCCTCCTCATCCAGACCTTCTGCCTGCAGTTTTCCAAGAATACGATGAATCTCTTGCTGATCGATCTGTCCGTCGGATTTGGCCGCACTGATCATCGCCTTTGCCACCAGCCCGGCATTGTTTTCGAGTTCGTCACGCTCCCGGTCGCTTTCCGGTTCCCGCAATCCCAATGGCACCCCCGGTTCAGGGGCTGTTCGGCTTTTTTTCAATGCATCAAAGGCCATGGCGCCGAGCAGGGCCATGGCGCCGGTACCCAGCGAGCCTTTCATTGCGCTCTTGCCCCCACCCAAAACCGCGCCGGCCAGGGCGCCCAGCCCGCCTATGGCCAGATTTTTTTTGCCGCCCAAAGCTTGACCGGCCTGGCCCAGTATACCGCTCAGCATTCCGCCCAAATTCTTAAGGCCACCGCCGGCCGACCCGCTGCCGCCGATCAGGTTTCCCAATAGATCGCCCAAACCACCGCCACCGCCACCGCTGCCTCTGCCAGTCAGTCCAGCCACTATACTGCCCAGCCCGCCGCCGGTTGATTTGCCAGTGGCTTCCTCAGTTGATCCGCCGGATTGTAAGGCGTGATTCAGTCGATTGGATGAGGAGTTGGACATTCCTCCGTTGATCATCATTCCTACCACGTCACTTAAGTTGAACATAATTGCCTCCTTGGGTCCATCTGTGCAGATGGACATTCATTGTCCGGCACGACAATGCCGGCATTTATCAAGTGTGTCGGTTGTTGCCTGCCGTCGAAACCCAACACGGTCGGGCAGCAGACAATGGTTTTCATTAATCCTGAGGGATGCGGATTTTCTGGCCGACATATATCTTGTCGGGATCTTTGATTACTTCTCGGTTGGCCTCAAAAATCCGCGGATAGGCATTGGCTTTGCCGTAATATTTTTTGGCAATACCGGAAAGCGTATCTCCACTGACAATGGTGTAGTAATCAACTTTTTCTTGAGACGGCGGGGCCGTCAACCCATCGGCATTAATGTTAGTAACCCCCTTCACGTTACCTGCCATCAAAACAGCCTTTTCCAGAGATTCGGCACTTTTTGCCGTACCGGAAAGAGAAACTACGCCGTCTTCAAATAGTACCTTTAACCCTTCCACACCTGGGTTGTCTTCCTCGATGTGGGCCTTGATTTTCTCTGCCGCCTCTGCATCGCTGTTAAACAGGTTTTTACCAATACTTTTTACGAAATCAAAAAGTCCCATAGCGCTCCTCCTTTGCTCATGTGCCTGTTAAAGGTGAATCGATTGAAAATTGACGCTTTGAATGTCAGGGCTTCGGTAAAAACTACACAAAAAAACATTCCAACATCTTTAATTGCTTTCAATCGGGAACTAAAAGTCTACCAACCGGGGTGAAAAAAACTACAGTCAGCTCATGCGGATTATTTTCCTTTAGTTTGAGTTGCTCTTTGACCGTAGAATGCCTTTTCAAACGGTAGTTATGGCCTGATGTTGACAATCTTGCAGTGATGCAGAAGCCGGTCCAGGATGGCGGTGGCGATCTCGGCATCTCCGAACAACTTCTGGCGTCCCCAAAGCGTTTGATCGACGTGATTCGCAGCGTTTTTCTCGTAGCGATGGAAGGCGAATAGAAAGAACAGTTACGCCTCCCTGCTGTCCACCGGCGGGTACCCGACTTCATTGTGGCCATACTTGCGTTTGAGTTGCTTATAGAACATGCGTCGCCAATCTGCGGGTGTTTCCCTTTGAACCACTTTGTAAGTGGGGCAGCAGCGGGTCGTAATGGAAAAAGCGGATCGGGCCTCTTTGATCTTCAGCATGACGCGGTGGGTAATCACATGGCGGGGCAGGGGACCCCAATGAGTTATCTCTGCTGCCAGCGCTGGTTGACCGGACTGTCGGTGAGCGCTGTGGACGCGTTGGTTAGCTACCGTGTCGAGCCAGCGCATACGCTGTGCTCTTGTCAATGCAATTCCAAAATATCCATAAATACCTCCGTATTAGGGGATCCAACGGAGGTGGTGCATTTTTTTAATTATGATTTTTGGTATATTATTGCATTGTTATCGGCAATTGCCAAGCATAGAAAGATGGTGTCATTGTGATGAAAAACGCGCAGGAATAGCTTGGGTGCGTGGACAATATATAGGGGCGAAAGGTTCAGCCCTACTTTTCTTGACGATGGCGGTAAGCCCGAGGGCCACTTCTATCATCGTGCGAACCTTTTCCAAAGGCAGCGATGCGCAGGGGCTTAAAAAGCCGTAATGCCGTATTTTCATAAAACCCGTCGGTAAAACGTGTTGAAGATAGCGCCTGAGAAATTCCAGAACAGGAGGAACAAGGGGTCATTCTATATCCCTTATGTCAAGATTTTTTTATTTTCTTTATAAACAGATAGTTACATTTCATTTTAAATTTAGGACGTACCTCACCGACTGCAGATAGCAGAAGTATTTCGGCAGTTTCTCTTCTCGGAGAACACCGTTGCTGATCGTTACGTTTATCCGGTATCTCATGCAGGTGCAGGAGGAACAAGGGGACAGCCATGGAGGAACAAGGGGACAGCCATGAATAAATGCATTTCTCACTTTATTAAGCTTAAATTCATATCTTGAGCTAATTTTTCCCCCCGCACTACCGCACGGCTCACCGCCGGTTGACCTATACCCAGCAGTTTGCCTACGCTTGTACCGTTCATCCCCAATTCTCTGACCGCCCAATAACAAACCAGGCTTCTGGCCTTTACCCGTAGCGGTTGATTTCCCGGTTTTCGAACCTCCGCCGGTTCCATCTCAAAAACCTTGGCTACCTTCTCCACCACTCGATCAATATCATAACCCTGAGCCTGAAGCCAATAGCGACGCTCAAACCGCTCCTTCTGCTCTGCCAGGACTTTTTTGACAAAATCGCTGTCTCCCAGAATACGTTCATCCCCTTTCAGGTGGATGCGCGCTTTGCTCATCGCTTTTAATACACCCCAGCCGCCACTGCTTCTGAGCAACCCTCCGCCTACCAACTCATGACGTTGACCTAAACCCATTCTTTTACGAACATATTCAACGTAATTGCGTCGTGCCGCGGCTTCCTTTTCACCAAATAGCCGCAGTACGTAATCAACTTCTTGAAAATCTCGTTTATGCTTGCCCAAAAGAACACTATGACCACCATATGGATATTTCGCCAGGCCTTTTAAATCGGCGACCATCCTGGCCCGCAACGGGTTAAGGTGGATATAGGCCACCAACTCTTTTAAGTAGAGATCTTCCTGACATAGTATGGATTTGAAACGGTTTTGGAAAAGATGCCCGCTGCGGCGATGGCGATGATTGTAGCTGACGGCATAGCCGGTTAAAAGCCTGCGCATGACAGTCGAAATCGGTGCTTTGCCGCTTCGCAATAATAAATGGAAGTGGTTGGGGAGCAGCGCCCAACCGTAACAAGACGTTGACGTCTCTTTTAAAATAGTCCCAAGACGTTCAATAAAATTATCCCGATCGACATCATCATCAAATATTTTTCGCCGCTCTATTCCACGGCAGATAACATGATGTAGTGCCCCGGGGGCATCTATGCGGGCTTTGCGTGACATAGTCAGCTTATATCATACTTTCAATCTCATGGATATGCATTTTTTCATGACCGTCCCATTGTTCCCACAATTTCAGTAAAAGCGCCTTGACTCGCTCAAAAGAAGTTGACAGGGTGTTTTCATTATAGTAAAGCGGAGTGAACATTCACTCCAATTCTCAAGGAGAATCAATGCACAAACAGTCCGAAAAAACCGACAAGCGGGCGGCCATTTTGACGGCGGCCCTGGAACTGATCGCCGCCAACGGATTTCATGGGGCGCCGACCTCCGAGATTGCCGCCCGGGCGGGTGTCGGGGTCGGATCCATCTACCGCTATTTCAAGGACAAAGAGGCTCTGATCCACGCAGTGTTCAATGAATTGATGGAAAAGGTAGAAACTGAAGTTTTAAAAGGATACGATTCAAACGCGCCTCTGCGGGAACAGTACATTTGCCTGTGCCGTAATTTTTTTCGGTTTATGCACAATCATCCAACATTTTTTGCTTTCAGCGAGCAATATTTTAATTCGCCTTACGGCATTCAGCGCAAGCGTAGTCTGATCGAAAAGGCGAATGCGGGCGAGAAAAGCAGCTATTACATAGGTGAATTTTTTGTTCAGGCAAAAAAACAACTGATAATCAAGGACCTGCCCCAGCAGTTAATCGGAGCCCTGACGTTGGGCCCGATTATTTTTATGTTGCGTGACATTCACAGTGGTTTGTTGCTGTATTCAGAGGATCTGGTCCAGCAGGTTATTGAAACCACCTGGGAGTCGATCAAACGATAGCCA